>CAIVVG010000065.1 GCA_903909295.1 uncultured Chlamydiae bacterium | reverse complement strand
GCCTGGGTTCGTTGCGCTGCAGACAAACCTCGAATTTGATACGCCGCAAATCACGACCAATGATCGCCCTCCCGTCACGCGCCGCCATATGGAAAACGAGGTGCGGGTGGCCGATGGCGAGACGGTGATTCTAGGGGGACTGCGCCGCAAGATCCAGGAAGATACACGCGATAAAATCCCCTTCTTAGGCGACTTGCCGGGGTTAGGAAAGCTCTTTGGCTTGACCAGACAGACCGATATGAGTACGGAGATGTTCATTTTCATCACCCCCCACATCATCCACGATCCTGTGGAAGATTTGCGCTGCATACGCCAAGCAGAATACCAGAAACGGGCGGGAGATATCCCCGAGTTTTTGGCGATTATTGATCAGGCAAAGAGGGACGAGAGAAGGCATCTTTTCGACCATAGCTTGAAGACTTTGTTTGATATATACTAGTGGGGAATGCGCCTGAGGGATTCAAAAAATGACCGCAGAGACGCAGAGAACGCAAAGATCGCAGAGGGGGTGCCATTGATTCTCTATTTTTCTCTGAGACCTCTGCGTTCTCTGCGTCTCTGTGGTGAATTTTTTCCTAACCTTGAATTGGGGATCTATGTCGAATGCAAGAGAGCTAGCTGAGCAGTTTGGACTTCCGATCTGTGAACAAATTTCCCATTTCCCTTTAGTCGCAGGGCGCATTGCTCTGATCCCTTATTTACTCGCCAAACAGAAACACTTGCTTCCCCTCGAACAGGAGGCCCATCGGGTGATTGTCGCTGTCGCAGATCCGTTGGATTTGGAGTCGTTAGAAGAGGTCAAGCTCCTCTTAAAAAAGACCCTCGTCCCGGTTTACTGCCCCCTCGAGCTCATCGAGTCTGCGATTGAGCAGTGTTACCACCAAAAAGAGGAAGAGACCAAAGAGCTCTTTGCTCAAGGAGCCGCTCCCTCGGCAGAAGAGGGGCAGGAGGGGTACGATCTGCTCGAGCGGGGGGAACAAAATGCAGTTATCCGGATGGTCAATGCCATTTTGGTTGAGGCGATCGGGCAGGGAGCCTCTGATATCCACTTTGAACCGACGGCAGAGGGGCTTCATGTGCGCTACCGGATCGATGGGGTACTGCTGAAAAGGCATACGCCTCCCAGAGATGTGCAAAGCCAGATCGTGACTCGGGTGAAGGTGATGGCAAAAATGGACATCGCTGAAACTCGGCTGCCTCAAGATGGGAGGATCAAGCTGCGCCACGGAGGAAGGGAGATCGATTTTCGGGTCAGTACTCTGCCGATTGTCTACGGCGAACGGCTGGTATTGCGCATCCTCGATAAGGGGAATGTGGTCATGGGACTCGATCGGATCGGGATGGATGACTATTCTTTGAGGCTGCTGAGAAAATTGGTGCAAATGCCTGAAGGGATTGTGTTGGTGACGGGGCCGACGGGGAGCGGAAAAACGACGACCTTATACAGCGCTTTATCGGAGATCAATGCCTCTGAGATGAACATCATTACCGTTGAAGATCCTGTCGAATATAAGCTCCCCGGAATCTCTCAGATGAACGTCAATCCGAAGATTGAGCTTACTTTTGCCAAGGGGCTCCGCCACATTTTAAGACAGGACCCCGATGTGATCATGATCGGGGAGATCCGAGATAAGGAGACTGCAGAAATCGCCATTCAAGCATCGCTCACAGGCCACTTGGTTTTGAGCACGCTCCATACCAATGATGCGCCTTCGGCACTCACTCGGTTGGCCGACATGGGCATTGAGCCCTATTTGCTCGCCTCCTCCATTTTGGGAGTGATTGCTCAGCGACTGATTCGGTGTATTTGTCCTCATTGCAAGCACAGTTATACGCCTTCCGAGCCGGAGCTAGAAGAACTCGGCCTTGCTGGTTGGGAAGGGAGACCTTTTTATCGAGGAGTGGGATGCAGCGCCTGTTTCCAAACGGGATACAAGGGGCGGCACGGTATTTACGAGGTGATGCAGGTGACCTCCCCGATCAAGACACAGGTTCTCAAAAGCCAGGATGGGGAAGAGCTTCGCCGCGTGGCATTAGCGCAAGGGATGATGTCTCTTTTCGATCAGGGAGCTAGGCTCGTCGCAGCGGGAATCACCACCAGCGCCGAATTGCTCCGTGTCACCCGCATCGATACGAAAGAGGGATAAATGCCATTATTTCGATACACGGCGGTGGCGGAGAGGGGGAAAAAAGAGGAGGGGACGATCGATGCAGATAGCCTCCATGCGGCCAAACTCAAATTGGTGCGGCTCCAAATTCCGGTCATTCAGATTGTTCCCCTTACGGATAAACAGAGGCGCGTAGTTCTCTCTAAACAAGAGGTGCTCAATCTCACCCGTGAAATGGGTCGACTTCTTGAGGCAGGGCTCCCCCTTTTTGAGACCCTTTCAGCCCTGGAAGAAAAATACCGCAAACAAAAAGCGCACCAACTCTTCATCGACCTCTGCGATCAGGTGCGGAGCGGGGTCCCTTTTTCTACGAGCCTCTCCCGTCATCCAGAAAGTTTTGATCTTCTGTATGTCGCGATGGTTGCCAATGCGGAGCAAACCGGAACGCTCAGTCGTGCGCTCCAAGAACTGGTCGCCCTGATTTCCAAGCAGCTGCAAGTGCAAAAGCAGCTCACAGCAGCCCTCCTCTATCCGGCTCTGCTCAGCGGATTTTGCCTCTTTGTCTTTTGCGCTCTCCTCTTTTTCGTAGTTCCCTCTCTGCAGGGTCTTTTTGAGGGGCGCACCCTCCACCCCTTTACCCAATTGGTATTTGGCGCAAGTAAGTTGGCCTGTGCGGCAAAGCCCTATCTATTGGTCTTTATTATAGGGTGTGTGGGAGGCGGTATAGGGCTACGCTTTTCAAAAAAAGGAAAGGCGAAGGTCTCGAGCTGGATCTTGGGGTTCCCCTTTCTAAAGCCCCTCTTCGCCAAGGTGGCCTTTGTCCGCTTTTGTCGCTCTACGGCGACCCTTTTGGAAGGAGGCGTGCCCGCTGTTGAGGCCTTTGCTCAAGCGAGAAAAACGCTCAGGCATCCCCTCTTAGAAGAGGTGATCGCATCGGCGGAGGGGCGCATGCTGCAAGGAGAGCCGATCCACGCCGCATTTCACAATCACCCCTTGATTCCTCCGCTGATTCCTCGTATGCTTGCGATCGCTTCAGAAGGGGGGAGTCTTTCCTTTATGCTTCATCAGATTGCACAAATTTATGAAGAAGAGCTGGAAAGAACCCTGTCCCAGTTTGCTACGATGGCGCAGCCCATTTTGCTTCTGGTGTTAGGCCTGATTGTGGGGTTTGTATTGCTCTCGGTCATGCTCCCTCTGACCGATGTGAGTTCTTTTGCAACAAATTAAAAGAGGAACGGTATGAAAAGAAAAAAAAGAGCATTCACTCTCCTAGAAATCATGATTTCTATTCTGATTATTACCCTGATTACGGGCGCTATTGGATACAACATGCGCGGCACTTTGGAGAAAGGAAAGGTATTTCGAACAGAGCAAGGGAAGCAACAGCTCTACGATCTGTTACAACTCTGTGTGGCAGAGGGGCAGACTGTAGAAAATGTGGTTAAAGAACCAGGTAAGTTCTTGGAAAAACTGGGATTGGCGAAAGATCCGGCCAAGTTGATGGTAGATGGCTGGGGCAACAAATTTGATATCCAGATCATCGATAACGATTTTGATATCAAGTCGGCAGGATTAGAGAACTATAAAAAAAATCAAGGATGAAGCGCCCGTTTACATTGTTAGAGCTGTTAGTCGGGTTCACGCTCCTCCTTTTGGTCGGAGGGCTCATCGGTTGGAGGGGCCGCGATGCGATTGTGAAGAAGCGGTTTGAGACTGATTTTGCCTCGTTCAAACAGACCTGTGAAGTATGCCAGCGGATAGCTGTTGCGACCCAGTCTGATTGGCGAGGGATCTTGCGCAAAGAGGGCTCTAATTGGGTCTTTGAGACCACCTGCATCGACCATAAGGCGATGCGTCCTCTCAAGCCGGTCTCTTTGCATGGGATCTCGATGCTCTTCAATCGGGGGACGCTATCAGATGGGTGGACCCTGGAATTTTTTGCTTCAGGAAAGGTGTCTCCAGAGGGAACCCTTCTATTTACACAAGGTCCAAAGGAGAAGGAACTGACATTTCCCGACCTTTTTGGGAATCGGGAGAGGGCAGAGGTGAAGGAGTCGGGGCCGATTCACCCCCACTCAAATTCTCACGCGCCTTGAAGTAGGCATCGACGTCGATATTTAAGATGAGGGGGTGGTGGTCCACGTGGGGGGAGCTTCCTGCGGGGCCCTGTTGCCGGCCCGTAATTTTATAGTAGAGGTAATCGATGACGTGGTGAATCGGCGACATGATATTGCCCCAGACAGGGGAGTTTTCAAATTGGAAACAGGTATACCAATGATCCCCTCTTTGGACTCGTCCAAAGAGGCAGTGGCCCAGTTCTGACGAGAGCCCTTCGTGAGAGGAGGGGCGCGCGAGGGTGTCTGGGTGCGCATTCCAGACGGTAAATAGAGTCCCCCCGTCAGCTAAACAGACATGAGCTCCCTGCATGATCTCCGATAAATGAAGGTGCAATTCGGGAAGGGCGAGGAGTTCTCTCATAAAAAATCCGGAGACGGTTCCTCCGCTTGCCTGGTTGGCCATAAACTCACGCAGCTCTTCGGGATTTCCTCTTCGGGAGATCTGGGCCAGACCTTTATAGGTGGCTTTATGGGGGCAGGGGCCCAACCATACCCGCTGAGCAATCCAGTAATACATGCGGAAAACAGATGTAGAAATTTGTACTACGACTAAACAGAGTGTCAGGAATGCCCTCGTCGGCAAGGAGGGTGTCTTAGGAGGATCTAGCTCAAATCCCGTGGGAGTGTCGTAGCGAGAGGTACCTGACGAGACCGTTGCATAACTGGAGGGAGAGCTTGCCATAGCGCAAAATAATATAGAGTCTTGAGAAAATTTGCCAGATGTTCTAATCTGGCCTATTCACCATTGGAGAAATCTTTATGAAGAAACTAGCCGTTTTATTGGCTGTTACCTTGGCTCTAGCAGGTTCCGCGGACGCGGCCACTCCCGCCCCTCTCAATATTGCTTTGAAACCGCGTCAGCCGAATTGGAGAATCGAGATTGTGCAAGCCTATCCGCAGGGAACTCCCCAAGTGATCCGATTTTATGAGCCGACTCCCGATGGATCTGAACACGTTGTAAAACAGGTCACTTTCTATGAAAACAGCCAGATCCAGTCGGAAATGGATGTCATATTGGCCGATCCAGAAACTCCTGCAGCAAAAGAGTGGAAGAGTTCTCTCATCCCCCATGGTCCCCAAGTGGAATTTTCTCCTGAGGGAAAGCTCCTTCGCACGGCCCATTACCAGCTCGGAGTTCTCGAAGGAGAGGCAAAAGTTTTTTATCCCAATGGACAAGTTCAATCCGTCGCCGTCTACCGAGAAGGGAAGCCATGTGGTGCCGCCTACTCCTATTATGAAGATGGGAAGCTCAAAGAAGAGGCAACCTACCAGGAAGGACTGCTGCAAGGAGACCTCCTCCAATACAGCGATATGGGGGTAAAAACGGCCCAAGTTCCCCACCAAGATGGAAAAGCCCACGGAACGGCCAAGTACTGGTTTCCTTCGGGTCTTCTTCGCCTTCAACAGCAATATGCCGAGGGGAAGCTCCACGCCGAGGGGAAAAATCCCGCTGTGATTGCCTATGACGAGCAAAGAAATGTGGTAGAGGTGATCAATTTCCGAGAGGGAGAACCCGTCGGTACTCATGTCCGGTATCATGCAAATGGGAAAGAGTCTTATCGCATCAATTACAAAAACGGGAAAAAAGAAGGGAAGGAACAGTACTTTGGGGAAGATGGAAAGCTCATTGGAGAGGGGCGCTATGCCGATGGAGTCGCTGTGGGCAAACACTGGCGCAATTACCCATCCGGCGCTGTAGCCTACCTAGGCAACTTCG
>CAIVVG010000064.1 GCA_903909295.1 uncultured Chlamydiae bacterium | reverse complement strand
GGGCGAGGACGGTGGTGGGGACGAGGACGGCGACCTGTTTTTTTCCATCGGCGACGGCTTTGAAGGCGGCGCGCATGGCCACTTCTGTCTTCCCGTAACCGACGTCGCCGCAGAGGAGCCGGTCCATGAGTCTCTCGGCGGTCATGTTCTCTTTAATCGCCTCGATGGCTAGTTTCTGGTCCTCGGTCTCGATGTAGGGAAACTCTTCTTCAAACTGCCGCATGAGGGTCCCATCTTCTGGATAGCGAAACCCTCCTTGTACGGCCCTTTCGGCGTAGAGTTGGAGGAGCTCGTTGGCGTACCCGACGATCTGCGCCTGGGCAGTCGCTTTGGTCGCTTGCCACCGCTTGCCGCCGAGCTGGCTAAGTGTCGGGCCCTCTTCGGAGGTGCCGATGTAGCGGGAGATCAGGTAGGCTTGCGAGAGGGGGACAAAGAGCTTGCTCTCGCCTGCGTATTCGAGAACCAAAAACTCGGTCGGCTTGCCGAGGTGGTTGCTCTGGGTTTCCATCCCTCGGTAGATGCCGATGCCGTTGTGGAAGTGGACGACCCGATCTCCGGGGGTCAACTCGTGAAATTCGGAGGCGGGTGTATGGCTGGTGCTGCGCCACTTTTGCCTGCGGATATGGGCCCGCTTACTGAATTCCACATTGGGGACGAAGGCCGCCTTTTCCGAGACAAATCCAGAGGACAGATACCCTTTTTCAAAGCGAGCTTTTTTAGGAATCATGGGAAGTTGCCGTCTCATCTCGGCTTCTTCGGTTTCATTGGTGTTTAAGAAAACGGTCCCCTCGGGGAGGTGGTCCAAACAGTCCATCACTCTCGCAAAGGAGTGAGGGACCCTTGCAGCTTGGAAGGGGACTCCAGCAAAGGAGAGTTCTTCGAGGGGAGCATCGGAGCAGAATACTTGTTGTTGGGTCGAAAGAAGTTTCCAGGTTTCAGCAAAAGGGGAGAAGAGGATGGAGCGAGAACCGGGCATCTCTTTGAGGTTGATGATGGCATCTTCGATGCTCAGCAGTTCGTCCCAGAAAACAATGAACTCGGGGCCCAGGTACTCGGTGATGGAGGAGGTTAAAGAGCTCTCCTTAGCAGGGCACAAGAAGAGGGACTCGGCCTTGGCGATCGATTTTTGGCCCACTGGATCGAAGGTGCGGATCGCCTCAATCTCATCATCGGTAAACTCGATCCGAAAGGGGTCGGAAGAGGAGACGGGAAAGAGGTCGATGATCCCGCCGCGGACGGCGAATTCCCCTTTGTCGGAGACGACAGTAGAGCGCCTATAGCCGAGGTCGGTGAGGATCTGGGGGATTTGGTCAAAATCGACGCGGGAGCCCACTTTCCAGCGATGGAGGAGAGATCGGAGTTGTTTGGGGGGGACGACTTTGAGAAGCAAGGCCGGGATAGGGCAGAGGAGGATGGCAGGTCCCTTTTTATGGATGAGTCTATCGAGAGCTTCAAACCGTTTGCCGATGATATCCGGGCTAGGGGGAATCTCTTCGCCGGGAAGGGTTTCCCAAGCGGGGAATTCAATGGGGGGCTCTTTGGCGAAAAAGGATAAATTATCAAAGAGGGAATCTTCTCGAGTTCCTCCCGTCAATACCAACACCGACTTTCCCGTGTTTTTGAGAGAGTCGGCAATCAAATAGGCTTTGGGAGAATCCCAAAGCCCCTCAAAGAGGTGGTTCATTGCTCTTTCAAAAGTTGTCGGACCCGTTCCAGCGCTTTTTTCATCCCGCTGGGATCTTTGCCGCCGGCCTGAGCCATGTTCTGTTTGCCGCCGCCACCGCCCTGAATCAGGGGGGCGATCTCTTTGATCAAGCTCGAGGCAAAGATGTTTTTTTCGACGAGATCGGGGCTCACCGCGATCAGGAGTTGGCAACGTTCTCCGGCAAGCGTGCCGAGAGCGACGACGCCCGACTGGAGCTCTTTGAGGAGGTCGTCGGCAAAGCCGGTCAGCTCATCTGTCCCTACGCCCACTTCGGCTGCGATCAGGGTGATGGTCCCCACTTTTTCTTTGTGGGAGAGGCATTGGGTCAAAAGCTGTTTTAGTTGCCCTTTGCGGTGCACTTTGAGTTCCTGATTGAGGAGCCGATTTTCTTCGATTATCGCTTCTATTTTTTCACTCAGTCCATTCGGAAGCACTTTCAGCTGCGCGCCCAGCGAATGCAACAAATCTTCTTGCTGCTCTACAAGGAGCTCTGCCTGTTTGCCGGTGACGGCTTCAATGCGGCGCACTCCGGCAGCGATACTGCTCTCTTTGGCAATTTTAAACAGTCCGATGGTGCCGAGGCGAGAAGTGTGAGTTCCTCCGCAGAGCTCCTTGGAGAAATCGATATCGATGACCCGTACTTTAGAGCCATATTTTTCGCCGAAAAACTGCTTGATATCGGTCCGTTTTTGGGCTTCGTCATAAGCCAGCTCATAGACCTCCACAGCGTGGTCGGTCCGGATTTTTTCATTGACGAGGTTTTCAATTTCACGGAGTTCGGAAGGGGGGACGGGCTTGTGGTGGCTGAAGTCAAAGCGGAGCCGTCGGTCATCGACCACAGAGCCCGCCTGTTTGATGTGCGGGCCACACACTTTTTGCAAAGCCCAATGGAGCAAGTGGGTCGCTGTGTGGTTATTTTGGATCTCTTTGCGCCTTGCTGTGTCGATCCGTGCATGGACAGCATCCTTCACGCGCAAGATCCCGGAGGCCATTTTCCCTGCATGGGCCACAATGCCTGGGAAAGGAGAGGTGCAGTTTTCCACCTCAAAGGGGCCAATGTGTCCTTGGTCGCCCACTTGTCCGCCCATCTCGGCATAGAACGGGGTTTTGTCTAGGATGACGATTCCCGATTCTCCCTCGCGGATCTCATCCACAAAAGCACCTGCTACGACGATCGCTGCCACTACCGAATCGGTGCCCTCTGTTTGATAGCCCTCAAAGTGGGTTTTGGAGCAGGTAGCAAAAAAGTTGGCGTCGAATTGTTGGTCTGTGCTCTTTTGCGCCTTGCGCGACTTGGCCCTAGCCTCTTTTTCCAGCACCTCAAACCGAGCCTGGTCGATGGCGAGGTGTTCGTCTTTTGCGATCAGGGCGATTTCTTCAAAGGGAAAGCCATAGGTATCTTTGAGTTTGAACGCGTCATCGCCTGAAATGGTTTTTACTGTCCGAGAGCGGCCAATCACTTGGGCCAGAAGCTGTCCCCCTCGTTGCAGAGTGCGCAAAAACGCCTCTTCCTCGACACCCAAAATCTCAGCAATCCGCGTCTCCGCCGTTTTTAACTCGGGGAAATCGTCACCCATCGTAGCGACCAAGCGGGGAAGGACCTCTCCAAGGAAGGGGCGCTGTAACCCCAGCATCCGGCCATAGCGGACGGCTCTGCGCAAAATCTTTCGCAGCACATAGCCCCGATCGGTATTGCTCGGCTGGACGCCGTCGGCAATCGCAAAAGAGAGACTTCGAATGTGGTCGGCGATCACGTGGAATGCAGGGTCATGCTTGCCCCCATATTGATGGCCAGAGATCTGTTCTACTTGAGCGATCAAACTGCGGAGCACATCTGTCTGGAATACATTTTCTACGCCCATTTTGAGCGACATGACCCGCTCGAGACCTGAGCCCGTATCGATCGACTGTTTGGGAAGGGGATCCATCTTGCCTGAGGCGTCTTTTGCAAATTGCATGAAGACCAAATTCCAAAACTCGAGGTACCGCTCGCCCGAAGTGTCATCATAGGGACTCTTCGCAGAGCCATACTTATCGCCCCTGTCATAGAGTAGCTCGGAGCAGGGGCCGCAGGGACCTGTATCGCCCATGGCCCAGAAGTTCTCCTTTTCTCCAAAGCGGACGAGCCTCTTGGGGGAAATGTGTTTTTCCCAAAGGGCAAACGCCTCATCGTCATCGCGGAACACGGAGACCCAGATCTTGTCGGGATCAAAACCAAATACCTGGGTGGAGACCTCCCAGGCAAAGGCGATCGCCTCTTTTTTAAAGTAGTCGCCAAAAGAAAAGTTACCGAGCATCTCAAAGAAGGTGAGGTGGCGCGAAGTGTGGCCGACGTTATCGAGATCGTTGTGTTTGCCGCCCACTCGAATGCATTTTTGGGTCGTGGCCGCGCGGGTGTAGTCTCGCTGCGAGCGCCCTAGAAAGACATCTTTGAATTGGTTCATCCCCGCATTGATGAAGAGGAGAGAGGGGTCGTCGTGGGGAATGACGGGGGAGGAGGCGACGACGGTGTGGCCGTGCTTTTTGAAGTAATTGAGGAAGGCTCGGCGGACGTCTTGAGATGTCATAAGTGGTTTCAATGGTACTGAAGAGCGGCCTTGGAAGTCAAGCACGGGTTTAAACCACATAAGGGATTCAAATTTAACCGTAGTGTCGCGGAGAACGCACAGATCGCAGAGGAAGTGCCATTGCTTCTTTATTTTTCTCTGAGACCTCCGCGT
>CAIVVG010000063.1 GCA_903909295.1 uncultured Chlamydiae bacterium | reverse complement strand
GGCAATATCGACAACAGTATATAGCCCCCCATTTTTGCATCGAAAATAGGCTCAAAAGAACCGAAAAATCGATCAAAATTTTTTTACAGAACACCCTCTAAGGACTAATACTTAATTTCAGCGTCTCGGCCCTGAAAGACGGTAGCAAAAAAGGTAAGCAACGAAAAGAGAATAATTCCCAGCTCTGATTGTAAATCCTCTGAGACCTCTGCGTTCTCTGAGTCTCTGCGGTAAATTTTTTCCTGCCCAGAAAATGGGAATGAGCCCGAAACAAGGCCGCTACATTTGGTCCAGAAGGTACTTGGTGGCGTAGGTGATGATGAGGTCAGCACCCGCTCTTTTGATGCTGAGGGCTGTTTCGTGGAACACTTTGGCTGCGTCGAGATATCCCGCTTGGTGAGCCGCCATGACCATCGAATACTCCCCACTGACGTGGTAAGCGGCGATAGGTCGCGCTGTCTGCGCTCGGATTTTGGCAATGACATCCAGGTAGAGCGTGGCCGGCTTGACCATCAATATATCGGCTCCCTCTTCTTCATCCAAAGCCGCCTCCAGAAGCGCTTCCCGCACATTGGCCGGGTCCATCTGATAAGTTCTTTTATCCCCACTCTTAAGCCGAGTCCCCAATGCATTGCGGAACGGGTCATAGAGAGAGGAAGCGTATTTTGCACTGTAGGCCATAATCCCCACTTGCTGATACCCCTCTTCATCTAGCCCCTCTCGGATTGCCTGTACTCGGCCATCCATCATGTCGCTTGGCGCCACAAAATCGATACCCGCCTCAGCTTGCATGAGAGCCATTTCAATCAGACAGGCAATTGTCTCATCATTGAGAACCTCCCCCTTCGCGTTGACCAGGCCGTCGTGACTATGTGAGGTGAATGGATCTAAGGCGACATCCGCCATGAGGCAGAGTTCTGGCACTGCGTCCTTGATCTCGCGGATGGCTCTAGCCAGTAGTCCAGATCGATTCCATGCCTCCTCAGCGCCCTCTGTCCGCAATCCGGGATCGATGAGGGGAAATAAGAGGAGAGCTTGAATCCCCCGCTCATATAAGTGAGAAGCCTCTTTGACAGCGAGGTCTATTGAGAGGCACTCGACTCCCGGCATACTCATCACCGGCACTCTTTGGCAAGAGCCCTCAATGAGAAAAAGGGGAGCAATTAAATCGTGCGCGGTCAGCGTGGTCTCTTGGACCATGCGCCGCACAGCCTCTGTTTGTCGATTGCGACGCAGTCGAATGAGCATATCTCTCCTTTAAAATTTGTGTTCCAGCTCGATTTTCACTTTGACCGATTTCTCCGGCCGCGCGGATTTGACGTCAGCCCAAGGGTCCGTGACGGTGGACACAGTAGCGGAGCCTTTAACACCGCCGGGCTTTGTGGAAATCTTGACCGTATTGAGGTCGCGATGATCATCCGTTTTTGAAGAAGAGATCTCAAAGAGGAATGGACTGGAATCACTCTCCTTTGTGGGGGGGTAATATTGGATCTCAGTAGGAGTGTGAGTGAACTGCGCTCGAGCGCAATCTCGGTCATTCAGAGCCGAGTTAGCCGAGCTATCTATTAAGCTGCGGCAAGGAACTTGCCGCCCCTTGACAGTCGGAGAATCTTCTTCCTTCAGGAAGAAGTTCTTCAAGGGTTCAATCTCGGTTGCAGTGTCCTCGCAAGGAGTGTCCGCATAGGCGAGAGTGGTGAGGAGAAGGAAACACACACTCATTGTGATCACTGAAGAAATCCGCTTAGACAAGCTAACATAAAGAAAAGCCCGCACGTCATTAACCATTTTTTTTCTCCGATTATTGGTCTTCCAAACCTGTTCAAAATAACGAAAAAGGCCAAAACCGAGAATGGGGGTTAAGGCCAGTAAGGCGGCTAGTTTTGTCAAGAAGAACTTCAACTCATGGCTCATATTTGCACTCAGAGGCCTTGCCTATCCAGGCTTGCCGTTTAGTAAAGTCGAGGTAGACAACATGTGTCTTTAAGAAGGGCAGTCCGAGGACGCCATCAAAGTGTGTAAGATTAGGGGCAATGTCAAATGCTGTCAAGTCGATCGTCCCAAAGTCCCTTCCCCCTTGAATAAGGAAAATCTTTTTTGTAAGCATACTCGGCGACAGCTTCTGAGAGGGTGTTCTGTAAAAAATATTTCATCGAGTTTTT
>CAIVVG010000062.1 GCA_903909295.1 uncultured Chlamydiae bacterium | reverse complement strand
TGACTACGACCTCGCCTTCTCTAAAAGCCTCTCTCAAGGGACCAGCATCCTCAGTATTATTTTTGTCCACAACGCCTCTTCGCGAGGAACCCTTCCCGCTCCCCTCCTCACCCTCTCTCCCGAATGGACAAAATCGCTCTCGATCCCCAATGAGACCGATTATCTCAGCAATATCCCCCTCTTGGAAACCCAAGCCAAAGACAGCGGCTTCATCAATGCCTATCCCGATCGAGACGGAATTTTGCGCACCGCCCCCATTTTACTCCGCATGGACTCTTCCGTTTACGGCTCTTTAGGACTGCAGGCGGCTCGCTATTTTCTCAAAGAAAAAACCGCCCGCCTGATCGCCCCCTCTTATGGAAAGAGACCCGTTCTAGAGGGGATCGCTTTAGGTGAGCAGCTGATCCCCACCAACCAATCAGGGCAAGCCCTCATCCCCTTCCAAGGCCCTCCCTATTCCTTTCCCTATATTTCCGCTCTGAATCTCCTGGAGGGAAGGGTCGCCAAAGAGGCCATTGCCAATAAACTTGTCTTCATCGGCTCTACAGCATCTGCGCTGGGAGATTTGCATGCGACTCCTGTCTCCCCCGTCTTTCCCGGCATTGAAATCCAGGCCTCTATTGCGCTCGGGATCGTAAATAACTTTTTCCCCTTCAAGCCCGCTTGGGGGCTCGGTGCGAGCTTGATCACCATGATCGGACTGGGACTCCTCTGCACCTTTCTCTTCCCTTTTTTAGGTCCCCTTCCCCTACTGGCCCTCGCTTTAGGGATTCCCTTTGTGATGATCTTCGTATCGAGATGGCTCTGGCAAGATCAAGCTCTTGTGATCTCGGTCTTTTTTCCTATTTTGCTCAGCACCCTCCTCTTTGTGTTGAACATTGTTTACGGATCCCTCTTTAGTACCAAGCAAAGACAAGAACTCCATGCCATGTTTGGCCAATATGTCCCCCCCGCCTATCTGGATGAAATGCTAGAGCACAAAAAAGTATTCAATGTGGACGGAGAAAACAAAGAACTGACGGTCCTCTTTGCCGATATTTTTGGATTCACAACGCTCTCTAGCAAGATGGATGCCCCGGAGGTTAAACACGTTCTCAATCACTATTTCACTCCCATGACAGAGATCATCTTCAAGCAGCACGGAACGATCGACAAATACATCGGAGATATGATCATGGCCTTTTGGGGAGCTCCCATTGACGATCCTGAGCACGCAGCCCATGCGGTCAGCGCAGCGCTGGGAATGCAAAAACACCTCCTCATCCTCAATCGGGAATTTGTGAGCGTTGGTAAACCCCCTATCCGCCTCGGGATCGGGATCAATACCGGCATCATGAACATCGGAGATATGGGCTCTATTTTCCGCAAAGCCTATACGGTGATCGGCGATGCAGTCAACCTCGCCTCCCGAATCGAATCGCTCACCCGCTATTACCCAGTAGACACCCTCGTCGGACCTAACACCTGGGAAAAGACAAAACATCTCTTTCTGTATGAAAAATTAGATAAAGTCCGCGTCAAGGGAAGGTTACTGCCCTGCGACATCTACATCCCCCTCTGCCACATCGAAGAGGCGACTCCAGAAATGAAGTCCCGGGCCGAGCGGCACAACCAAGCCGTCGAAGCTTATCTTGCGAAAAGGTGGGATGAAGCAGAAGGGCTGTTCCAAAAACTCAAGGGAGAAGATCCCCTCATGGAACACCCCTACCAAATCTACCTAGAGCGGATTGCCGCCTTCCGCGCGACCCCCCCGACTCCCGACTGGGACGGGACCTACATCATGACCTCGAAGTAGCGATCACGCCGAAGAGATTTTTGGGATCTGGCGTGTGAGGAATCATGTCTAGTTGATGGCCTACGTGGTGCTCCTCAGCGAGCCGGTGGACGAGGCGCAAAACACTGTAATCTTCAATCGCAAAGCCGACCGAATCGAAAAGGGTGATCTCGGTCTCCGATTCGCGCCCCTTTTTCTGACCCGTCGCAAGCTCCCAGATTTCCGCGTAAACAGGACTATTTTTTACCTGCTGAATCTCCCCTTCCACTCGCGTCTGCTCCAAGAGTTCCACGACGATCTTACATTTTTTCAGCAAGGAGGCCTCTAACTCGGTTTTGCCTGGGGTATCCCCACCGATTTTATTGAGGTGGCATCCCTTTTTTACCCAATCGGTCTCCACGATTTTATGGCGCCCTTTTTGCGCTGTAGCGGTCGTCACGATATCGCATTTTTCAACGATCGAGCGCCCATCCGTGCAAGGGTGCATTTTAAGGCGGTAGGGTTTCAAATTAGCTGCGAATTTCTCCATTGCATGAGGGTCGGTATCGAAATAGTAAATCTCTTGAATATCGAGGGCAAAGTGATGAGCCAACACTTGAAATTCGCTCTGCGCTCCACACCCGATGATCCCGAATGTTTTTGCGTTCTTCCTCGCGAGGTACCGAGACACCATCGCCGACGTAGCCGCAGTCCGAATCGCTGTCAATACCGTCATTTCGGAAATCAGCACCGGATAGCCGCTCTCCACGAGCGCAAGCTGGCCGGTTGCGATCACAGTCTGTTTGTTCTGTCTCGTGTTATTCGGGTGCCCATTGACATACTTGAAAGAATAATACTCCTTGTCCGAAATCGGCATTAACTCGATCACGCCATCGGGAACGTGGGTTGCGTGGCGCGGCGATTTTTGAAACTCGCCCCAACGAGAATAATCGCTATTTAGCTGGTCGATGAGTTTGAGAAAAAATGTTTTCAAAGTGACTTTTTTCAGCAATTGACTGATATCTTGAACAGTGATGACCCGAACCATTATTTCATGACCTTTTGTAATATTTCAAACACAAGTTCTCTTGTTTTATGATCGATATCCCGCTCTGGATTGAATTCGAGCAACTCGAAAGCCAGGAGCCGAGGGTCTTTGCTGAGTTGGGATAATAGCGGCAACAGTTCCCCTTTCCGAATTCCCCCCTCTTCTGGGCTACCCACTCCTGGAGCTTCTTCGACGTTAAACACATCGAGATCCAAACTCACCCCATAGTGGGAAACTCCTCGCATCACATGGGCAATCGCCTCCGGAATGATCTCCTTGAGACCTCGCTCATGCACCTCATCCATGAAGTACACTTTCACATTGAGTTTGCTGAGCAGTTCCGTCTCCCCCTTCTCAAAAGAGCGGGCTCCAATAAAAGCGAGATTCTGGGGCTTGAGTACCGGATGCTTTTTCACAAGGTGGGCCATTTCCGGTATCCCGTGCCCGAGAAGAGCCGCAGCGGGCATCCCATGGTATGCCCCTGAGGGGGTCGTCTTTTCCGTATGAGAATCGAGGTGCGCATCGATCCAAAGAAGTCCAAAGGGAACGTCAAACGCATTCCAAGTGCCAACAGCAATGGAATGGTCCCCTCCGAGCACGACCGGAAAGGACCCATTTTGAACTGCCTTGCGAACGGTTTTCATCAGACGGAGATTGAAGTCCCGAATCAACGGAAGCGATTGAGCTAGAGGGACCTCTTCATTTCTGGCCAGTTTGTCGGGGAAAAGCATCTCCACTTCCCGGATCGAAACTCCCTGTCTCTGGAGTCGCTCAAAGACCTGCCCTTCCACTAAATCTTCGGGCCCCCTTTCACAAGCGCGCACCTGAGCTCCCCAACAAGAGCACGCCCCAATCACATGGTACTGTCTGTTCATAATCCCTGAATAGTGGAACGGCTATTAAATATCCATTCCCCAAAAGTGGGCTTGGGCTGCCGCCTGATTGAGAAACATCTCCTCCCCGTAAATCACCTCGGCGCCTGCTAGTCGAGCTTTTTGTAAGAAAGGAGTCTCCCTCGGCACATACACCACATCCATTGCCAAGACTCCCTGCCGCAGCTCGACGGGGAGGAGCTCGGATGTACAACTGATAATGGTGGCGTAGATGGGAGGAACCCCGTAAAAGCCCCCTACGGCTGCAGCAAGTGCCCTCCCCTTCTCCTCTGTCCGGTTCACAATCCACACCTCGGCGCCCCGCCGTGTGGCCTCTAGAGCAATCGCCTTGGCTGCGCCCCCCGCCCCTAGAATCAAGAGCCGCTTTCCGCGTACAGACCCTCGCCGTTCCACGGCATCTAGAGCCCCCACTCCATCGGTGTTCGTCCAGAGCAACTGGGCTCCCTGAAAAAGGAGAGTGTTGACCGGGTGTGAGGGGATGATTTTCTCTTTCAGCGGCATCGTCACACTCAGCCCCCGAAAGCCCAATTCCCTCGCTAAAGGGAGAAACTCGGCCAGTTCCTCCTCTTGGACACGCATCTTCAAGTACACCGCATTGAGCCCCCTAGCCTCAAACACCCCATTGTGGTAAATATGCCCCCGGCTCTGGTCCACCGGATCCCCAATCAAGCCGTAGAGAGCCGTTTCGCAGTTAAGACGAGGATACCGATAGATGGAGACGAGCTCACCCAGAGAAAGTTGCCCAGGAGCTACTGGCTCCCCCAAACAAGCGTAATTGACCCGATTGCCCACCACCCTCCCGAGCACCCTCGCAAAGCTCGACAACTCCCCCATACAAATCACACTCACAGAAGGGTGCTTCTTTACAAAGAGGAGCGCTTTAAGAGCCTCACTCGTCGACCGGGGCGTCACAGCGATTTTGTAGGTATAAGCGGGGTACTGACTCATTTGAGAGCAAAGAGCCTCTAGATCGGGCACTTCTTGGAAATTGTGATAGGAGAGAATGAACCTGGTTTTGGGGTAACTGGTGAGCACCCTCCTTAAGAAGGAGGGGCTGAGATATTGCTCTAGGTCGAAATAGGGGGGCTCTAGAGCGAGCAGTTCCTCAATCAACGCCTCTTGCTGGCTCCCTCGCACAGTCAGGACCACTGGAAAAGGGGGCAACTGCGTAATACGGGGTTGGGGAAAAAGGTCGAGACGCCACTCTACTGCGTCTACATGAGGGGGAAGAAAAGGGAGCTCATTAGGATTAGATACGGAAACAAACAACATAGACGCGCCGATTTTGCACAAAATCGGCGCGTATTTTCAAGAGAAATTAGTAGAACTCCTGACGACGCAAAGATATGGCATGACGTCTCGGGCCTCTAAGCTCCTCTGCTCGAGTAGCTAGATCTTCCACCCGACCGCCTACAGCCTGTCCCACCACTACGATGATAGGCCGGGCAGCCCCTTCAATCGGCGCTCTACAAAAAGGACAACTGGCTAACTGAGCCAAACAGGCCGCACAGGCCTGATGAACTAGAGCCGCAAGAGCCTCTCCCCTTGAATTAACAGAAGAGTGGCCTCGCAAGGCTACTGCCTCTGACAGACAGATAGGGCATTCCCCAGCCCCTGCATTAGTAAATGTAACCGGCATAAGCACCTCTTTTTATTATAGTTATTAAATTAACCTTATAAAGATTATATAATAAATAATAATAAAAAACAATTGCAATAAAACAAAAGCGCAACTGACTAGTTATTAGGCGCTTGCAGAAGCGCCTAAAAAACTTTGCTATCCACAAATGGGGGCCATCTGGTAAGCTCCTCCTTTTATTCGAGGTAGAATAGATGTCCACTCCGGCCGCCACAGACCGCAAGCTCCAGAACAAGTCCCTTTTAGGGGTCTTATTGATGATTGGGGGTCTGGCTCTCTACCCCATTTCCGACGGCTTTATCAAGTACCTCTTAGGCACTTATTCGGTGCCACAGACTATCTTCCTCCGCTCCTTTACCCGCCTGGTCCCTCTCCTTGTTGCGATGTTTTTTCAAGGGGGCATAAAACATGTCCTCAAGACGCAGCATCCTTTGAGCCACATGATTCGGTTGGCAGTCAGCCTGGTCTACACCTATATCTTCATGCAAGCGTTTACCTCCACCTCTTTGACGGTGGTCTATACTCTCGCTTACACCTCCCCGTTTTTCATGATTTTGCTCAGCGCGTGGATACTGAGAGAACGGGTCAGTTGGGAAAGATGGGCCGCTGTGGCCGTGGGGATGCTCGGCGTTGTGATTGCGATGCGCCCCGGATCGGGACTGTTTGAAACGGCCTCTATTCTGATCTTGGCGGGTACCTTTTTGGGCGCCCTCAACAAGATTTTAATGCGCAGACTCGCTGCCACAGAACACAGTTTGGCCATCGCGATCCACCCAAACATCGCGATGATGTGCTGCACAGGCCTCATCCTCTTGGCCAACGGGAACTGGAAAGCTATGCCCCTGGAGCATTGGGGGTCCTTTGCAATCGTCGGGATCATAACCGCAGCGGGCCAATATGCGATCGCTCAAGCGCTCCGCTTTACGCAGGCCTCTGTGCTCGCGCCCATTGACTACTCGACCTTTTTCTGGGTGGTCTCCATCGACTATGTCTGGTGGCATAAATCTCCCGATGCTTACACATTGATTGGCGCTGCTGTAATTGTAAGCAGCAATCTCTACATCCTTTATCGCACTCGACGTGAAGAAGTCAAGAAAACTGCAGTCGCTTCTTAAGAATTTTATACCGGACTCGGTCATCAGCAAGGAAGGGGCCAGCCGTAAGCCGACCCCTAGTATAGAACCTATAGAATCTCGGCTGCG
>CAIVVG010000061.1 GCA_903909295.1 uncultured Chlamydiae bacterium | reverse complement strand
TTTCGGTTCTTTTGAGCCTATTTTCGATTCAAAAATGGGGGGCTATATACTGTTGTCGATATTGCCCCCCATATTTGAAGTCGAAAAGAGGCCAAAATAATCCAAAAACTCGATGAAATATTTTTTATAGAACACCCTCTTAGAGGGAAGCTGTCCATTCCAAGAGCCATTGACCAAACTCTTCCAAATACAGCGGAAAGTTATTTTTGAAGAGGGGAGGGGTTACTTCTAACTTTTGAAGGGCATTTTCATGCTCTTTTAGACAGTTGCGCAGTTCCACGACCTTTGTGGTTTCTGCATTGTTAGCGGTGCGATGAAGACAGGCCCTCAATGTCAGTAGTATCTTAAAAATCAGATGCCAAGATGGAGCGTGCTCGGGGATGGGATTTAACATTTGGAAGAGGGGACTATTTTTACTCAATCGGTACCGTTTTTGATTGCCCTGCATGAAGCTGTCAAAGAGACGGCCAAAATGTAAATCCTCTAAAACCTCCGCTAGGTTTCGTTTTGAGTAGCCCGTTTCCACAACCTCTGCAATGGAGAAATCTGTATTTGAGTGAACCAAAAAAAAGGTCACCAAATCAGCTCTAGCGCCTGTGCCAAAAATCGATCTGGCGCGAATGTTCAACAACGCAGCAGAGGCATGAGGTCGCAAGACAGATTTCCCACTGAGATGGATTTTCAATGGGGGTGTGTCAATAAAAACCGGCCAACTTGTTTTGGCAATGTTGTTTAAGCTTGAAACGTACCTGGAAAACGGTTCTCTTGCCAGCTCTTCAAAGTCTCGCATTAAAGATCTCAAACGGCTAACCGAGACAAAGTGAGAGAACTGAGAGCACCAATCAAGAGACTCATCGCGCAGCCGCGGATCTACTTCAGCTAAAACACTTGTAAAGATCACCAACTCCTCTATTAGAATGAGCACATTTTGGTGTCTTTGTTTGACTCCAGCAACGCCCAATTCCGTCCAGAGACTCCATGCGAGGTTAAGAAGGTTTTTGTCCAATTGTCTAATGAGCGGCATGAACATTTTCGAGGACCCGTTTTAATTCATTTTCAAAGTTCTCTGACACATCCTGGGTAATGCACCAATCTTGAGCCCGACGTAACTCCGTTGAAGTAGGGGATAGTGCACATAAATCTGCAAAGTGTTTGCTTTGAGGGCCCTGGTCTACGCTGGCGTATAACTTAA
Organism: uncultured Chlamydiae bacterium; assembly: GCA_903909295.1. Taxonomy (GTDB): domain Bacteria; phylum Chlamydiota; class Chlamydiia; order Chlamydiales; family SM23-39; genus CAIVVG01. The sequence goes on along the minus strand of CAIVVG010000061.1, from coordinate 2,818 downwards.
AACAGATCTGGTCAAAGCGGTCAGCGAGGTACAGCGTGAGTCCCTTGTATTTGCGAATGTGTAAGCGTTCCACAAAACCCAGGGGCAAGCCCATTTCTAATAAAGAAGCCGGGCCAATATTCAGCCAATCTTTTCCCAGGTTCAGCGCTCTACCGACCTCTTCGGCGGCTTGTAGCAACGGACGTGGAAGAGGGTCTGCGGAGAAGAGTTGACTGCCCTTTACGAGGGCAACCAAATCCAGATCTTTCGTAGTTCTATCGATCAGTCCCAAGAGAAGCAGACTGCCCCCGCCAATCGCGGCAACCTCATAATGGAGTTTGCGGTCAGCCAATAGCTGTCCTAAAACCATTAAAGCGCCCTCTAGGCCTGCTAAATCTATTCCCATCGACTTCTCCTAGGTTAGTCGAGATTTTAACCTTCTCGATTCGAGAGGATAAACCTCATGATATACGATTGGATGATTGTGATCAATAGATTATTAACTCGTTTATAATAAGGCAGTTACGTTGTTATTGCGCAGAGAGAATAGGTCCATTTCGGCATGTTCGATATGGGTAAGGCTTCACGTTATTCCCTGTGTAAAACGTGGTGTTCTTCACAATTTTCCCGAGGAATAACGTGAAATCCATAGGTCAGGGCCCTTACAAATACAGCTTCATGCCCTCGTGGGTCGCTTCAAACCCGAGTTTTTCATAAAATCGTTTGGCATCGACCCGTTTTTTATTCGTCGTGAGCTGAATGACCTTGCATCCCTTATCGCGGCCCAATTGGAGCGCCTGGTGGATCATCCACGCCCCAAGACCTTGGCCCCTGTGAGAGGCCTTGACCCGCACAGCCTCAATATTCATCCGCAGCTTTCCCTGAAGAGTCATTGAGGGCATCAGCGTCAGGTGGCATGTGCCGACAACGAGCCCTTTGTCCTCTACAACCATGAGATACTGGTTCGGATCGGCATCGATGCTTTCAAAGGCGCTCTGGTAGCTGGGGAGGATCCCTTCAGAGGCATTCTCCCTCTCTTTCCCCAATTCATCATCGGCGAGCAAGTCAATGATGTCCTGTAAATCGCCTTGAGTTGCTTTTCGAAAGATCAATGTGGTCATATGGCTTTAACCTACCATTTAATTGATTAAAATGGATAGGTTGTCTAGAAATAGGGTTGTGGAATTTATTGGTCTTGTCGGGACAATGGCGATTATGAAGATCATGGTGGCGCAGACGAACCCGACGGTAGGCGATATCGAGGGGAATACTGAAAAAGTGCTGGCGGCGTTGGCGCGGGCGCGCAAGGAGGGGGCTGGGGCGGTCCTCTTTTCCGAGTTGACTCTCAGTGGCTATTTCCCCGATGACCTCCTTTTAGAGCATCGGTTCATCGAGAGCATTGCGGCCAAGATTCCTCTGATTGCAGAGGCGACGAAAGGGCTCTTTGTGGTGGTGGGGTTGCCTCGCAAAAATGAGACGGGGACGGAAAAGCCGCTCTACAATAGCGCGGCTGTGTTTGCCGATGGGAAGCTGCTGGGATTTCAGAATAAAACCCTCCTTCCTACGTATGATGTGTTTGATGAGCGGCGGTTTTTTGAGCCGGGCACAGAGTGGCCGATTTGGGAATACGGGGGAGAGAGGATTGCGATCACCATCTGCGAAGATGTGTGGCACGACCACTACCGAACTGATCCGGTGGAACAGTTGCGCCCTCATAAGCCGACCGTGATGCTGAACCTGTCGGGGTCTCCCTATTCCTACCGGCGTCTTCAGGCGCGGTACCCTGTTTTTGCCAGAGCCGCGCGCCAGCTCGAGTGTCCGGTGATTTTGTGCAATCAGGTGGGGGCCAATGACCAGATCATTTTTGATGGGTATAGTTTTTGCCTCAATGCAAAAGGGGAGTGCGTTGCTCACGCAAAGGGGTTTGTAGAAGACACGTTGCTCGTCGACCTGCGCCATCTGCCCACACCTTCTCCGCTGCCAGATGAGCCCACTCAAGACTTGTATCGGGCATTGGTGCTCGGTGTGCGGGACTACTTTCATAAGCAGGGGTTCTCCAAGGCGCTTTTGGGGCTGTCTGGGGGGATTGATTCGTCGCTCGTCGCTTGTATCGCCGCAAAGGCGCTGGGAGCGGAAAATGTCGTCGCGGTGGGGCTTCCCTCCCGCTATTCTTCTGAGGGGAGTGTGACCGACGCAAAAGAATTAGCGCGCATTCTCGGGATTGAGTGGCGTCAGGTTGAGATTGAGTCTACTTTCCAGCGGGTGCTTTCTATCGTGGAGCCGTTTTTTGCAGGCAAGGAGCCCGATGAGACGGAGGAAAACCTCCAGACGCGCATTCGGGGGATGATCCTGATGGCTTTTGCCAACAAGGAGGGGCGCATCTTGCTCAATACGGGTAATAAGAGCGAGATGGCGATGGGCTATACGACGCTCTATGGCGATATGGCTGGGGGGCTGGGCGTGCTGCACGATGTGACCAAATTGCGGGTCTATGAACTGGCTCGTTTTACCAAGATCATTCCTCAGGCCATTCTTTCCAAGATCCCGAGTGCGGAACTCAGAGAAAATCAGACCGATTTTGATACGTTGCCCCCTTTTGAGGTGCTCGATCCAGTGATCGAGGATGCGATTGAGAGGCTCCTTTCTCCCGAAGAGATCGCCCGCAAACGGGGGCTAGATGTAGAGTTTGTTCGGGCCCTTGTCGCGAGGATGTACCGGGCCGAGTTCAAGCGGCGGCAGGCGCCCATAGGTTTGCGCGTCACTCAGAAGGCGTTTGGTAAGGGCCGTGTTGTGCCAATTGTTCAGAAAATCGATTAGTATCTCATTATTAGCTGTTTAC
>CAIVVG010000060.1 GCA_903909295.1 uncultured Chlamydiae bacterium | reverse complement strand
GGCGCCTACTCCCCCACTCCACGTTTCTTAGTTTTTTTGGTGATGATGAGCGGTGCAGCGCGGGAGTTCAGGTCAACCCAGATCGGAGAGCTCCACGCGATGTGCCCGTCTTTTTGCATGACGCGCAGATAGTAATAGACGAAGGGGGGGAGTTCTCCTCTTGTGTCGAGGGCAATTTCGCCCAGTAACTCTGTGTCGTCGAGTTCAAATTCAAAGCGGTCTTCTTTAGGGGTAAAGCTTTTGAACTCTTTCCCGTTGCGGATGAGGAGCACTTCTGAGAGAGGTTGTGTTCCTATGGCGTAGCCGGTGATGTGTCGGTTGAATTCAAGGCCAGGACGGGTTTTTGTATCGAGTTCAGTTCCCATGCCGTGGCCTGCGATGTGGAGTCCGACGATCATTCGCTCGCCGGTTGTTGCGTAGCAGGAGCGAGCTTGAAGGGCATCCATGAGGGAAGAGCGGTTTTGCTCTTTGGCCAAGATGGCGGTGAGGCCGGCGGAATAGCGGGTTTGGGTTTCTGTGGTGTGAAGGGATTTGTAAGCACCGCGGAAATCGTTGCCTCCAGCGACAAAGCCAAAGCGGCATCCGCTATTCAGGGCTTTGCGGATCGATCCGTCGGGGGCCTCTTGGGTCGCTTTCCCCTGGATTGGGCGGAGGTTTCCTTCTTTGGTGGTGCATTCGGAGGAGCCCCAGCTGTTGTAGATCTCGACGACCCGTTCGAACTCGGGGTTGAAGTCGGCAAAATTGTAACAGGTGGCTTTGCTCATCGTCATGCAGGGGATGGCGAGGAGTTCTTTGGGGTTGTTGGTTTTATAGATCTTTTTGAGCGAGTTGTTTTTGGTATCTTTTCTTCGGAGGATCGGCTTGGCGTCCTTGGAGTAGAGGAATTGACGGAGTCCCTCTTCTTTGGGCTCTCCTTGCCACTGGAATCCGAGCATCGCGATGAACCGGTCGTCTTCATTGAATTCGGCTACCTGCTGAGTCATCGTTTTCCAGGTGTCGTTGGCGGTCTCTTCCTCGCTCTCGCCGCCCGATGTGGCAAAGAATTGGAGCGCTTTGTCATCGCGCATGTGGCGGAGGAAGGTTTCAGCCTGTTCATCGGATGCAACGCGATCGGACTCTCCGTGGAGCAATCCCCAAAAGAGGCTAAGGGCCCCTTCGGGCAAGCATTTGATCGGGGGGGACTGGAAGAACTCTTTGGTATGGAGGTTGCGGAGCTGGATTCGGTAAATGCCCGGTTCGTTGAAATAGAGGTTGGGCAGCGCGATAAAACCCGTTTCTGGGACGAAGAGTTTCCAGCTGAGGTTTTCCCGTAGATTTTGGTAGCTCAGTTCGATGAGGGTTCCGTCGGCGGCGTTCGAGGTGAGGTTGCCAAAAATATCTTCAAATCGGACGATCACATCAAAGCGTTTGTTGCGCGCGACGAGAGAGGGGGCAATCACTCGGAGGGTTTTTAGCTGGCTGCCTCGCACATCGAGGTAAAACGTCTCTCCCTCTTTGTAATCTCCCTTTCCCTTCGGGTCGATGAGCAGTTGGAAGGGGCGCTTTCTTTGAACTGTCTTTTGGCAAGCATTTCCCTTCTTGGGGTCTTGGCTGGGGTGGCCGATAAAAATAGAAAAGTTTTCGCCCGGCTTGAGCTCCTGAGGAAGGGTGAATTCATAGGCGGCGGGGGAGTTGGGGACGGCAGTCGCTTGGACGGGTTTCCCCTCGAGCACTTCGCCCCAGATGAGGTTTTCTTTTTCTTTGAGGTTGGTGTGCGGCACTTGCCAGTCGAGGGGGCGCCCTTTGCTCGCCAGCTCAAACCGAAGACGGGTCCCCTTGGGGAGGTGGGAGGCGGTGGTGTATACGAATTTCCAGGTGGAGGTTCCCCCTGCCAGGGCAGCACTAGGTTCACAGTAGCAAATCGACCGACGCATGACACACTCCTATTAAGGAGGCCCATTGTAGCAGGGACGGCGTTCCTTGACAAGGGAGGAAAAAAGGAACCACAGAGACTATAGAGAAGAGAGAGGTAGGGCTCTGCCCTTTGCAAACCCTAAGAGGGTGTTCTGTAAAAAATATTTCATCGAGTTTTTGGATTATTTT
>CAIVVG010000059.1 GCA_903909295.1 uncultured Chlamydiae bacterium | reverse complement strand
GACCGTTTCAAACGTCGTGAAACGGCGCATGCACTGGCAACACTCCCGCCTTCGGCGGACCGCATTGCTCTCCACCGCATCGCGCGAATCGGTGACTTTGGACTCCTCGTGATTACAAAAAGGACATCTCACAATAACTCTCTTGCTTCGATAGCCTGTTTAGGAGGTTTCAAGATTTTTGTGTACAAAATTCGGAGAGAGTGGGATTCGAACCCACGGTACGCTTTCACGCACACACGCTTTCCAAGCGTGCTCCTTAAGCCACTCGGACATCTCTCCACGGCTGCCTAAACAGGCTACCAGAATAATCCGTTATTACACAAGCCCATATACGAGGCGCATAGCGGGAACAGCGTAGGAAATCGGTTGCGGAAAGACCGGTTCCTCTGCTCTAGCGCCCTTCTCCACAGCACCTACCTGAGAGACCGCCGAGTAAGCGGCGACAGCATAGAGAGCCGTCCATAATGCACACACCTGAAAAAGAGGGCTAGCCACTTGCTGAATCATGAGAGCCAGGCTCAAAATAGAGGAGACCAGACCGGTCACCGTGTAAATGGCTTGCTTCCGGGAGATTTCTTCAAAATAACCCTCCTTAGCTCCCTCCATTACAACTGAATCCCCAGACCCCTCTCTTCGATGCTCTCTGGCCGCCAGATACTGCCTATTTTTCTCTTCAAAAATCGCAGGCAGTGTGGCAGCTTCATTGCCCCATTTACAGGCTCCGATGAATGACAGCGCGCCACCAACTCCTGGCGTACAGCAAAGGGCGACCCAAGCAGGGTGCAGATTTGTTCCATATACTTGCATAAAATTCTCCTTTGAAAGGCAAGGAGCGTACAGAAAAGAAAATTTTTTAGCAAGAGGGAAAAAACGCACCGGACTCAGCCAAAGGCCGGGCCCAGTGCGTAGTCTTATTTTGGCGACTGTGATCTAAGAGGGTGTTCTGTAAAAAAATTTTGATCGATTTTTCGGTTCTTTTGAGCCTATTTTCGATGCAAAAATGGGGGGCTATATACTGTTGTCGAAAAGAGGCCAAAATAATCCAAAAACTCGATGAAATATTTTTTACAGAACACCCTCTAAGAGGTCTAACATTTTTGGGCAGGGGGAGCATGAAGGGGCGCCAAGCAGCTTAAAATTAATAATTTGCAAATAAAATACAGACAAACTCCAAAATGACTGCGTCAACCTTGATTTATAAACCCAAAACGGCGATCATCCTTCCGATGAGAACAGTACTGCTCCTAATCCTTTTAGCTGGGTGCCACAAGGCCCCTCTCCCCGAACCTACCACAAAGCCGCTTGTCTTGGTGAGCATCGCCCCCTACCGCTCTCTGGTGGAGCGGGTCGCAGGAGCGGGCATCGAGGTGCGAGCCGTGGTCCCTATGGGGGCCAATCCCCACTCTTTTGAGCCCACCTCCCAGGAGGTCGCCCGAATGGAAAAGGCCTCGATCTGGTTTTGCATTGGGGAGCCGTTTGAGGCGAAAATCGCCCCGATTCTACAAAAACGGAACCCGTCTCTTGTGGTGATTGACCTGAGAGTGGGCATCCCTCTCATTGAAGAGGGGGAGCACGCATGCCATCACTGTGGCATGGACCACTTTGACCGGCACATTTGGCTGAGCCCTCAGCTCGCTTCGCTCCAGGTGGGACAGATCGAAAAAGCGCTTACAGGGGTTTTTCCTGAGCAGGGACATCTTGTGAAGAATCGCGACCTTCTCCAACAAGAATTGGCTGCTCTTGATGGGGAAATCCGGGCACTCCTCGCACCTCTCAAAGATCGCTCCATCATCGTCTCCCACCCGGCATTCGGCTATTTTTGCAAGGACTACCACCTCGAACAGCTCTCCGTTGAGTACGAGGGAAAAGATCCTCGCCCCAAGCAGCTCGAGCACACGATGCATAGAGCAGCTGTAGAGGGGGCGACCCTTGCTCTAGCGCTTCCCCAATACAACAATAAGGGGGCGCAGATGATCGCCGACAAACTGCACGTACCGGTCCGCTGGATCGACCCCTATTCCCCCGACTACTTTGAAACTCTGCGCAAACTGGCTCATCTTATCGCAGAGACCCAACATGATTGAACTGTCAAACGTCTCCTTTGGCTTTGAAGGGCGGTCTGTTCTCCACAAAGTTTCTCTCAGAGTACAAAAGGGCGAGTTCTTAGGGATCATGGGCCCGAATGGGGGCGGCAAGACGACGCTGCTGAAGCTGCTGATGGGCTTTTTGCAACCTCAACAGGGGAGCCTCTCTATTCAAGGTCACGCTCCTGCCAAAGCTCGCTCTCTCATCGGCTATGTCCCTCAAGCGCATCGGACAGACAGGGACTTTCCCATTACACTCCTCGAACTGGTCATGCTCGGAGCTCTGTCCAAAATCTCTTGGCTCGGCCTCTATCCGAAAAATATCAAAGAACGAGCCCTCCACCTAATCGAACAGCTCGGCTTGATGCCCCACCTCAATCAGTCCTTCGGCGCCCTATCGGGGGGATTAGCGCAACGGGCTCTGCTAGCTCGCGCGCTCCTCTCCGACCCGGAAATCCTCCTTTTAGACGAACCTACAGCCAATATCGACGTTCCCTCGACACAGATCTTCTTTCGACTGCTGGAACAAATGAAGGGAAAAAAGACGGTCTTGATGGTCACACACGATCTCAATACGATCATCGAACGGGTCGATCGAGTCCTCTGCGTTCAGGGTCAAGTACAGGCCTATCTCCCCAAAGAAGTGTGCGAACATTTTGCCATGGGCCTCTATCACACTCCCCTGCTCGGAAAAGGAGGTCTCCCTGTTTTTTCTCGATAACCCCTTCTTACAACTGGCCCTCGCAGCAGGGCTGCTCGCATCGATTGCCAATGGAGTGGTCGGCGCCTTCGTCGTCGTGAAGAGAATCGCCTTTATCGCAGGGTGCATCTCCCACTCCATCCTCGGCGGCATGGGCCTTTGCCTCTTGCTGCAGAGAACCTATGGCATCGAGTGGCTGACGCCGATGCTCGGCGCCTTTGCGAGCGCCATCGGCTCAGCCCTCCTCCTCGGATGGATCCACCTCAACTACAGGCAGCGAGAAGACGCCGTCATCGCCGCGATTTGGTCCATTGGGATGGGAGTGGGCGTCGTCTGCATCTCGCTAACCCCCGGAACCAATGTCGACCTCCTCAATTTTCTCTTTGGCAACATCCTCTGGATCGAGCCAAAAGACCTATGGCTTCTCCTAGGGCTCGATGGAGTCGTGCTGGGGACCGTGCTCATCTACTACCGAAAATTTGTAGCCCTCTGCTTTGATGAAGAGCAAGCCCTCCTCCAAGGAGTCGCCGTGCGGAGGCTCTACTTCCTCCTCCTCACCCTTGTCGCGGTCTCTGTCGTCCTCCTCATCCAGATCGTCGGAACCATCCTCGTCTTAGCACTCCTGACCATCCCCGCTACGCTGGCCGCCCTCGCCACCAAACGGCTCCACACACTCATGATCGCAGCCACCCTCATCTGCGCCCTCGCTAACTGGGTGGGGCTCCAAGCCTCCTACCACCTCAACTGGCCTCCGGGAGCCACCATTGCCCTCGTCACCGCGGCGGCCTATCTCATCGCTCTTCCCTGCAAGAAAAAATTTCAAATAGGTTCGAACCTATCCAAATAAAATTTTTCGTCGAGTTTTTGGATTATTTTGGCCGATTTTCGACTGAAACTTTTTGTTTGGATAGGTTCCGCCTTGACAAAGGGGCCGCTCTTGCGGTAATATTCTTGCAATTATTCTGGAGGAATTATGTACGCAATCATTGAGACAGGCGGCAAGCAGTACCGCGTCGAAGAGGGAGATGAACTCGACGTCGAGCTTCTCCATGCAGAAGGTGCGATCCAATTCGATAAAGTTTTGCTCGTTCACGACGGAAGTGCCCCTACAATTGGCCAACCCTACATCCCCCAATGCGCTGTTCACGCCGAAGTGATCGGGCAGACAAAAGGGCCTAAAGTCATCGCCTTTAAATACAAAAGACGAAAAAACTACAGACACACTGTGGGTCACAGACAAAAATACTCCCACGTTAAAATTACGAAAATCGCCGTAGCGTAAAAGGATTTCGGTCATGGCACAAAAGAAAGGACAAGGCTCAACCCGCAACGGTCGCGACTCTCATTCGCAGCGCCTCGGCATCAAAGCCACTATGGGACAATTTGTCACAGCAGGCAGCATTCTCGTCAGACAGTGCGGCACAAAGTGGCATCCTAGCACAAATGTAGGAATGGGAAGAGACTATACCCTCTTTGCTCTTGCGGATGGAATAGTCACTTTCGAAAAAAAGACGAAGACTTTCGTCTCCATCGTTCCCGGGATTATCAAAGAATAATATGAAGTATTTGGACTCTGCGAGACAAAGCCGAATCGAAGCAAAGCGTTCCGAACGAGGAGACCCTTCCCCTCGAGGGAAGGGTGACGAGGAGGATCGATTGGGCGAAGTCGTAGCCAGTCCAAATTCTTCAGATTATTTTTTGACAACCCCCAAGGATAACTGACCTCCCATGTTCGTCGACAGCGTAACTCTTCAACTTTCGGCGGGCAAGGGCGGCAACGGAGTCATAGCCTGGCGCCGTGAAAAATATATCCCCAAAGGGGGCCCTGCTGGCGGCGACGGCGGCATAGGCGGTTCGGTCTATCTCGTCGCCAACCCCCAAGTTCACTCCCTCGAAGACTACCGCAATCGACGCATCCTCAAGGCCGAAAACGGCGGACAGGGCGGGGCTAATCAGTGCAAAGGGAAAAATGGTGAACATCTCATCGTCACCGTCCCGCTCGGCACTCTCGTCAGAAATGCAGCCACCCAAGAACTCCTCTACGATTTCACAGAACCCGGACAAAAATGGGAAATCTGCACAGGGGGAAAGGGAGGCAAAGGGAACTGCCGCTTTAAGACAGCGACCCACCAAGCCCCTTTCGTCTGCACACCTGGCACTGCAGGAGAAGAGATCGAGATAGAGCTCGAACTCAAACTCATCGCCGATGTCGGCTTCGTCGGGATGCCCAATGCGGGCAAATCGACCCTCATCTCCGCCCTCGCCCACATTGAAGTAAAAATCGCCCCCTACCCCTTCACCACGCTCCGCCCTAATTTAGGCATTGTGGAGTTCGACGACTACTCCCGCATCTTGATTGCAGACATCCCCGGCATCATCCAAGACGCCCATGAAGACAAAGGGCTCGGCTTCGCCTTCTTGCGCCATATTGAACGGACATCGACCCTCGTCTATCTGATCGAGCTCGCCCCCTACCAAGATCGAGATCCCTTTACCGAGTTCCTCATGCTCCGAAAAGAACTCGAAGCCTACAATCCCGAGATGCTAGAAAAGCCCTTCCTCGTCGCCCTCAATAAAATCGATCAGGACGAAACACAAGAACTCGCCGCAAGTTTTCAGAAACAATATCCGTACGATCCATCGACGCTCTTCACGATCTCCGCCCGTGAAGGCATCAACATTGAAAATCTCAAGAGCGCCATCCGCCTTCTCGCCCAGCGCGAAACAGTCCGTTACTAATTTTTTAATTACTCATTAAGAATTACTTAATGTTTCGTAAATAAATGCCGGTTGGCATAATGGGCATTTCTTTTGAACAGGAGGTAATTGTGAAAAAGAAAATTGCAACCGCAATACTAACCATCGCAACCGCATGTGGATTTGCTCAAGAAGCAACCCCACAACTCTCGATTGACAAACTCCCACAACAAATTGAAGTGACACTTGTCAAGAAAGAAGACACACAACCCCGCAAGTCGTTCTACTATATCCGAGCCGATGTGGCTCCTATGGCAGACGCGGGCGTGCTTCCTGGTATAGGTGTTGGATATCGCCTGAACTACGATGCCTCTGCACTCGACTTTTCTGCGTCGATCAAAGGTCGTCACAGCGATGACTCCAGAGCCACCGTCTGGACATGGCCAAAAGTCAACTACCTCTACTACTTCACTCCTGCACAAGATGGGAGTTTGTATCTCGGTGGTGGACTGGCTTACGGCGGCATTGCAACGCGTGAGGAAACCAATGACGATGATTATTGGACCACAACTCGCACTGAGTTCCACGGCCTTCTTGGCAGCGCTTGTGCTGGATACGAGATGCACCGCAGCTCTCGCCTTCGCACATTTGTTCAGCTCGATGTAAACCAACCCATAGCGCCTTCCTACCGTGTAGGAGCGTTCCCTGGCCCATCTGCTGAATTTTCTGTAGGCGCTGGTTTCTAAGCCTGACGTCTCTATTATTGCACAAAATGCCCCCGCGCCACTCTCCGTGGCCGGGGGTTTTTTTTATGCCGGAGGCTCAATGCGTTTAATTGTGCTGATGGGTCGCCACTGGAATCGGGGCGATCTTCTTTCTCGTGAGCGCTTCGTAGATGGTCACAGCTTCCGTCACAATCGAGCTTGGGTTCTGTAGGTTGGAAGGAAGCAAGATCGTGTTCCCCTCTTTGGCCAGCTCTCGAAATGCCTCGATGTACTTCTCGGCTACTTGCAGAGAAGCGGCTTTATCGCCGCCGGGTGCACTCAAAGAGATGGCCATCCTCTCAATTGCAAGAGCGGCTGCTTGGGCAAGCAGCTCAATCGCATTGGCTTCCCCTGTCGCTCGGTTGATCTGTGCCTGTTTTTGCCCTTCTGATTGGTTGATCTCGGCTTGGCGGAGTCCTTCCGATTCGAGGATGTGGGCCCGTTTTTGCCTCTCTGCCGTCATCTGCAATTCCATCGCTTTGCGGATGTCTTCGGGCATCTTGATGTCTTTGATCTCGTAGCGCAGGCACCGGATGCCCCAAGCGACAGAGGCTTCGTTGATCGCTTCAACAATTTTGGCGTTGAGGGTTTCTCTCTCCTCAAAGGTCTTGTCGAGAGCGATCCTCCCAATTTCAGAGCGCATGGAGGTCTGGACAAGCTGGGTGAGGGCGTAGATCGGATTTTTGACTCCATAGGAGGCGGCGACGGGGTCGATGATTTTTACATAGACGATGCCGTCCAAAACCACGCTGACGTTGTCTTGCGTGATCGCTGTTTGCTCTGTGACGTCAATGGCCTCTTCTTTGAGCGAGTGGCGGTAGGCCACCACATCCAACAGAGGTACGATCCAGTTGAAGCCGGGTTCTAAGCGGCGGTGATACTTACCGAGTCGCTGTACGATCCATACTTGTTCTTGCGGCACGATCTGCGAGCCGCGGTACAAGAGAAGCGTAAAAAGGACGAGGCTAATCCAAATAATTCCTAAAACCATATGGAGCCAAGCTTAGTTGATAAATGCTTTTTGGGGAAGTCTCAAGCACGGGGCGCACACCGCGCCGAATGTGGTCAAAGGGGGAAATCGCATCGACGATTAAGAGCTCCAGGCCGGGACTTTTAATCTCTCTCACCTCAATCCAAGGTCTACAAAGGAGGTGTGATACGGCTTTGCTCAAACGAAAGGAGGCGGTGTCTGGCAGAGAGAGAATCGCGTCGGGAATGGGCCAGTCGAGCTGGACCCATTGATAGGCGACAAATCCAGCGAGCTCTTCTGGAGCGCAAGCGCACAGCGCCAAAAGGGGGGCCTGCGGGTCAAAGGCAAAAGCGCGGGCGACGGTGAGGGGAAGTCCTCTTCGGCACCGGGCACAGAAGCGGTGTTTGAGATCGGGAAGGGGGGTAAAGCAATGAGCGCAGTGTTCCACTGGATCGGGAGGGGCGCAGAGGGTCCAGCAGGTGGGGCATAAAAGGGAAGAGCACCGTTCCTGGCAGTGGGCGCAAAGGGGCGGGTAGATCAGATCGACTAGAGCCCTAAGAAGCGACGTTTTTTTTTCAGGTGGTATTGGGGGTCTCCTAGATTGCCGTCGACAGAGATGAGGAAGGCTTCGGTGAGTTTGAAAAGGACGAACTGCTTCATTCTGATCACGATATTGAGATTCCCATCGAGATCCATCGAAGAGCGGGCTTCGGGAACTAAGAAAAATTCAGAGCGGTGCCCTTCACTGAACGCATTTTTCAATTCCTCCAAACAAAACAATCCCTCTTTGAGTTCATAGGTAAGGGACCCTCTCACGGGGATCAGCAGTTCGAGATCGATACCGATGATGCGGCTCAAAAGGTCGGCGGGAAGCTCGAGGACGGAAAATTTCCTCCGGAAGGAATTGATGAAGAATAGCTCCCCTTTTCCGGTATAGGTTTTACTATCTGCCAGAAGCCCTTTGACATCATCGAGGTGGAGCTCTCTGATAACCAGAGGTGTGAGGGGGCTTCTTTCCAACACACTCGGCCTGAGCTCGGTGACAGTGATATGGGGAATATCCAAAATCCAGGGCGCATCGGGAGAGGGCTCTTCCATCAAAACCTGGTCGATGGTGAGTATCCCTCCTGGATCGCTTGCTTTCAGCTCAGTCAGACAAACTTTGGTGGGGCTGATCTCGGTTTGGGCAAAGAGGGTCTTGAGACAATACCCAAAGAGCTCCACTTCCTTGCCGACCAAAATACCCTGGAACTCACCCCGATGGCTTAAAGTCCCTTTGAGCTCATACCCCTTCCCCATCTCCAGATCGGTAAACACTTCGCCAATTGCTTGGGGAATCCACTGAGTCACCGCTGCGAAGTCCACTTTCGCGCTCCCCAGAAGCGGGCCGTAGGGCTCTGCAGGGCGGAAGGAGGCGTCGACGCCTCCAAACACCCCTTCGATCGATCGGAATGTCACTCCGCGCACCGCGTCATAATCCCACTCAAATGTGAGAGGTTTTTCGACTGGATTTTCCTCTATGGAGCAGCGCCCTTTTTGGGCATCTGCCTCAAAGGAGAGTTTGAAGAGGTGTTCTTGGTGAAGCAAACGGACAAAGCCGGCGCAGACGGTAGAGTTCCAGCTAAAGCGGGCATCGTTGAGAGAGTACATTTCCCCCGCGAGAGGGACAACTCCGTCTTGGAGGGCGTAAGAAAATTCATGCCCATCGCAACGGATGTCGGCTGTACAATCGACGACAACCGGCAGGAAAGAGGTTGGCACGTGGAGGCGGGCTTCTTTTAATTGCCAATGGGCTGTATTTAAATCCAAATGAAAAAAGTCAGTCTTGCAGTAGAGGGGGTCTCCCTGCTCAGGATAGATCGCCAAATCCAATCCAGAAAATAGGGCCCCCTCTTTAGGAGAATAGAAGAGGTGGCTGAGGCTGCGAGATTCAACAGACAAGAATTCGGCAGGGGCTAAATCTAAATCCACTTCCAATCGATCTCCCCAGCTCAAATGGCCCGCTCCAGTAACCGCTCCGTCGAGGGCCTCGAAATGGGAAATGGCCACGTCTGTTTGAGAAGGGGCCCCGAATGCACAAGAGAGCAGCTGCTTGGAAGGGAAAGGTGCCCCTTTCCAAGTGAGGTCCTGGTTGGTCACTATGAAAGAGTCCCTCTTGAGCTGAAAGGCTACCGCACCTTCGAGGGGCAAAGCGTTTGGGTATAAAGAACG
>CAIVVG010000058.1 GCA_903909295.1 uncultured Chlamydiae bacterium | reverse complement strand
GGCTTGTAAAATGGGAAGAGCCTCTTCAAAGCGGCCTACTTTCTCGAGGGAAATTCCCAGTCGGTAGCGTGCCAAAACTCGATCCAGCGGGACTGTTAGGTTGTCGATGTTTAGAGACTCGAGCAACTCTACAGCGCGCCCATTTTGGTCCATTTTGTGAAGTGCAGTTGCAAGATACAAACAGACCATGGCATTCCGATCTTGGGCAAGGGAGGGATTATTTTTCACATCATCTAAAATGGAAATGGCTTCGTTGTATTGACGGGTGCTATAAAGGGCGCTTCCGAGAGAGTATTTCGCCCAGGCCCTTTCTGTAGGGGTGAGGTATCTGTGTGTTAACAGAGCCGCTTCGAAATGGGGAATGGACTCCTTATACTGCTGAGATTCGTACAGTGTGAAGCCATCTTCCAAGCGATTGATCGCTTCCCATCGAGGGGCTTTTTGTACAATGAGCTGTTGGAAATATTCGTACGCCTCAGTCATCGCATAGTTGACCTCGCGTGCAGGTAGGAAGGGCCTGCTTATCATGCGGGCAGGCATCTCCAGGGCGAGAATTTGGATCGCCCCGAGAATGGGGAGCATCTCTTCATTCAGGCGCCACTTGGTTAGGCGGGTCGAGCAAGAGGGGCAGTTCTTCCATCTTCGCTCTACAAATTGCTGAATACAGGTTTGGCAAAAAGAGTGTTTGCAAGAATCTATGATCTGGGGTTCTCGCGTTAGTTCATCACAGCGATACTCTCCCAAACAAATGCCGCAAGATGGGTACTCCCTGACGAGTGAACTCATAGTCCTCCAAATTGGGATAAATATTACTTGAATTGTGAAAAAAAAGTAAAGAAATTATTTGGATCGGATGAGCAAAAGGGTCATGTTGTCGGAGGAGCCTTTGATTTTGGCTCGGCGGATGAGCTGATGGGCCGCGCTCTCGAGGGTGGGAGAGCGGTTGAGCATTGTCTGGATTTCGTCGATGCCGAGGACGTCTGTCAGACCATCGGTGCAGAGGAGGTAAAGGTCGCCAGGTTGGTGGAGGGCGACGGCGACTTCGGGCTCTACCTTAGAGGAGGTTCCCACTGCACGGGTGATCACGTTTTTATATCGAAATGAGGTCTCTTCACTCTCTTCTGCGAGTTTGCCGCTTTCGATCCAGCGGGTGAAGAGGGAATGGTCCTTGGTGAGGAGCTCGAGCGTCTCCTTACGAAGGCGGTAGATGCGGCTGTCGCCGACGTGGGCGTAGATGACGGCTTCAGGAGTCCAGAAAAGGCAG
The DNA here is from genome assembly GCA_903909295.1 of uncultured Chlamydiae bacterium. Lineage (GTDB taxonomy): Bacteria > Chlamydiota > Chlamydiia > Chlamydiales > SM23-39 > CAIVVG01. The sequence goes on along the minus strand of CAIVVG010000058.1, from coordinate 1,442 downwards.
CAGAGAGTTGTTCCCATACCGGTGAGAAGGTCCGAGCCCTGCCCGAGGCGATAGACCCAATGGTTGGCTTGTTCAATGGCGCATCTGAGATCAAGGGCTAGCCGAAAGGTGTCGGTCGTTTCGAGCTTTTTCGCCGAGGTGCAGAGGTGTTCGATCGCTTCGCTTGCAGCGACTTCTCCCGCTTTATGGCCTCCCATCCCGTCGGCGATGGCGAAAAAACCGATTTCATTGAGAGCCGCCCAGACATCTTCATTATTCCGGCGGGACAATCCTATGTCAGAGAGGCCAAAGGACTGAAGCTCCATGCACCTATCCAAAGAAATAGAGGTTGAAGATGCTGATGCCATTGAAAGAGGCGTGAAGTGTAATAGAGGCTAACAACGAATTTTGCTTTTCATAGATGAAGCCGAGGAAAAGGGCGAGGGGCAAGAGGGAGCCGATAACGAGGAGGTTGGCAGCCCCCTGATCTCCTGCATAGTGGAAAAAAGAAAAACAGAAGGCTGTCAGGACAATCGCCACGCGAGGGCCCAGTCGTTTGCGAAGCCAGCTTTGGAGAAAGCCGCGAAATAATAGCTCTTCGATGCAGGGGACAAAGAGGATCAAAGAGAGCGCCGTGAGTGAAAAATAAAGGGGGGTAGCAAAGGTCATCTTAAGGAAGCGGACAGCGATCTGGTCGGGGAGTTCCTGGATATGCAAAGCCGCTCGGATGAACCAATCCAGTAGAGCGCTGGTGATGAGAAAGAGGGGGAATGCAAACACCAAGCTATAGAGGCCGTATCCCAGGTCTTGTGCAAAATGGGGAGGGGTTGCGGGATTGCGCAAGATGCCCTGACAAACGGAAGGGGAAATGACGCGGCAGTAGAGGACTAGCGCGCAGAGGGAAAAAAGAGTCACCAAAAAATTCAGCCAGCAAATGGCTCCCGTCGAAGGGGGGAATGCTCCAAAGAGGAATCCGCCGCCTAATCCTATGCTTAAGTAAATTGCAAATGCACCGATTACGTGCACAAAGCGGACCGGAAACTCCCAGTGGTGATCTGGGAGGGTAAAAAATCCTCTCATCGACTTTTCGCTAATAGGACATAGTCGGAAATTCGATGGGAAATTTCTTCTGCGAGCTGCGCATGGGCGATGCTCATGGGAGATTTTTTATATTGATCGGAACCCCATACGATCTGAGAGTAGTCGGTCGGCATGAGCGTTTTGGGGATGAAGTAGCTCTCTTTGACCATCTCTTGGAGAACGATTTGAGGAGTGGCTCCTCTTAAATCGACCACCCGCATCCGGAGGGACATATTGAGATTTGTGGAGACTTCTTGGGGAGGGAGATTCTTCTTTTCGTGAGAAACAGGAACTGCTTCGTGTTGGACGAGTTCAAGAAAGACGACAAACTCTTTTGCTTCAAATTCTCTTTTCATCCAGGAGAGATCTCCGCTGAAAGGATT
>CAIVVG010000057.1 GCA_903909295.1 uncultured Chlamydiae bacterium | reverse complement strand
GGAAGGCTCCTTCGGGGAGTGTGCCGAGGAGGAGAGAACCGATCCGGATGCGGCAGAGTTCCAAAATTCGGAGTCCTGCTCGCTCGGCGATGATTCGCACCTCGTGTTTTTTCCCCTCTTTGAGGCAGATGCGGAAGGTGCCGCGGCGCACTTTATGGACAGAGGCGGGGCGGACCCACTTGTCATCGATGCGCGCTCCTTGAGAGAGGTCTTCGAGGTGCTCGGGGGTGATTTCGTGGGCCGTTTTAACGAGGTACTCTTTGACGATGTTGGAAGAGGGGTGAATGATCTGATGGGCGAGGTGGCCGTCATTGGTCACGATGATGAGGCCGGTTGTATCTTTATCGAGTCTGCCGACGGTAAAGAGGCGCTCAGAGGCGTTGGGAAAGAGGTCGGTGACAATCATTTTTTTACCGGGGCGGACGTTCGAACAGATCACGCCGGGGGGCTTGTGGAGGACATAGGCCACCTTTTTCTGCTCGCGGCGAACGGTCTCTCCATCGACGATGATGGAGTCGGAGTCCCAGTCGACGAGGGTCTGGGGAATCTTAACGACTTTCCCACCTACTTGGACGCGCCCTGCGAAAATCAACTCCTCACAGGCTCTTCTTGAAGCGACGCCGGCGGCGGCGAGCGCTTTGCTCAATCTTTTCTTTTCCATGCTCGGGATAGCATAACAGATCGGCGGTTTTTCCTGTTGAGAAAAGATGGTTTCCCTATAATAGGGGGGATGAAAACGTCTTCTCAATTATTTTTAATGCGTCACGGCCAGTCGGCCTGGAACCAAAAAAATCAGTTCACAGGCTGGGTCGACATTCCTTTAAGCCCGAAGGGGATCGAGGAAGCTGCTAAAGCGGGTGAGGCGATCGAAAAACAGCCGATCGACGTGATCTATACCTCGACGTTGATCCGGGCCCATATGACGGTCGTTCTGGCCATGGCCCACCACTCGAGTGGCAAGATTCCCTCCTTTCAGCATACTGGGGGGACTAAGCTTTCCGAATGGGCTCGGGTCTATAGCCCCGCTGCGGAAGACGAGCTGATCCCTGTTTACACGGCGTGGGAGCTCAATGAGCGGTACTACGGCCAGCTGCAGGGGCTCAATAAGGCGGAGATTGGAAAGAAATATGGGGCTGAGCAGGTGCAAGAGTGGCGCCGCAGCTTTTCGACACCCCCTCCTGAAGGGGAGAGCTTGGAGATGACTGCCCAGAGGACGATTCCCTATTTCACAAAAGTGATTCAGCCGGAGCTTGCTAAAGGAAAAAACGTCTTGGTGGTGGCGCACGGCAACTCGCTCCGCTCGATCGCGATGCATTTGGAGGGGATGACTCCTGAACAGGTGGTCCATTTTGAGATCCCCACCGGGGAAACTTTGGTCTATTCTTACCAAGATGGGCGCTGGCTCCGGCAATGATCCATCTCGACGCCAATCTCACGACCGCCCCTTGCACGACTGCTGTTGAGCAGATGGTGTTTGCCCTGCAAAATCGGATAGGGGGGGAGGCGCGCGCCGATCAGATCGCCGAGCTTGTGGGGGCGGGGAGCAAGGATCGGTTTGTTTTCACAGGGCCCGATCCAGTGGGGGCCCTCTTTTGGACAGTCTATTTAGAGGTGGCGCGCAAAGAGGGGAAGAGCCACATCATCACCTCGGCGCTAGAAGACTCTCCCACTCTGCAAGCTTGCAAACGGCTCGAAGAGCTCGGCTGCACGATTCAAATTGCCCCCGTCAAACCGAATGGACAGATCGATGTCCCAGCTCTCGCCGCCCTCATCAACCCTCGTACTGCCCTCATCTCCGTATCGGTCGCGCAAAGTTTGACCGGTGTGATCCAACCCATTGAAGAGATCGCCCAGATCGCTCAAGCAAAGGGAGTGTTGCTCCACCTCGATGCAACAGCCGCCCTGGGGAAGATGCCCTTTTCCTTCTCCGAGATTGGCGCCGACTACCTCACCTTTTTGGGAGATCGGATCCACTCGGTTCCCAGCTCCGGAGGAGTGTTTGTCAAAGAGGGGCGCCCCGCTCCCGCAGCCTCCCGTTTGGATGCCCCCTCCTTTTGCGCTCTTTCCGCAGCAGCCATCCAATCGAAGCTCTACCTCGATTCCATGGTCCTCGAAGTGGCCCGCCTCCGCGATCAGTTTGAAGAGGGCCTCTTGCTCGCTGTTCCGGGCGCCCAAGTCCTCTTTGCGGGGGAGCTCCGCTTGCCCAACACCACGGTGATCTCTTTCCCCCAAGTGCACCAAGAGGCGCTCCTCTACCTCCTCCACCGCAAGGGAGTCTTTGCCACATTCGGAGGTACTTATAGCCAGTACGCCCATCGACTCATGGGCTCCGAAACGGCTCTCAGTTTCTCTTTCAGCCGCATGACGACCGAAGAAGAGCTGAAACGGGCCGTCACCCTCATCGCCGAAGCGGTCTGCAGCTTAAGGAGGTTTTCGTGAACTACTGGGACCTCTTTAGTAAAAAGCTCCGCTTCCGGATCGACCACCTCCAAAATGGGGGCCGCTTCAACGCCGAGGAAGCAGCGCTCAAAGGGATGCGCTCCATCGAAGCCCGCGAAGGGTCCCTCTGCCTCCACTGGCTCGTCGATGAATCGGACGGCGTGATCGCCGATGCCAAATTTCAGGCCTACGGGCCGATTGCCCTCCTCGCCGCCGCCGATATCGCAAGCGAACTTGTATTACGCAAAAACTACTCCCAAGCCTCCCGCCTCTCGACCGACCTCGTCGACCAGCACGTCCGCGATAAAAAGGAACAGCCCGCCTTTCCCAAGGAGTGCGCCCCCCTCCTCAACCAAGTGCTCGCCGCGATCGACCACGCAGTCGCCCAGTGTTCAGACATCCCCTGCGCCGTCAGCTATGACGTCACCCCCATCCTCGCCGATTTCCACGAAATCCCCGGCGGCCTCCCCGGCTGGGACACCTTCCCCGACGCCCAAAAGCAACAGATCATCGAAGAGGTAATCGATAAGGAAATCCGCCCCTACGTCGAGCTCGACGCCGGCGGCGTCAAGGTCCTGGCCCTCAAAGAGGGGAAAGAGGTCCTCATCTCGTATGAGGGCTCCTGCACCACCTGCCACTCCTCGACCGGCTCCACCCTCTCCGCCATTCAACAAATTCTTCGCTCCCGCGTCCACCCCTCCCTAGTAGTTACTCCGCAATTATAATAATTTATTTTAGTAATAATTAGTTCATGTTTATTTTTATTATGTTTTTGTAGTATAATTGCTAGATAAAACATAATAAAAAGGAGTATAGTATGTTCTCAGCTATTGGTGGTTTATTTGGTCTGGTTAGAGGAGGGGGTACGGTTCCGGAAAAATCTCCGGTTCGGGTAATGGACTTTGAGGCAATGAGGAAAATGGCGGAAGCTGCCATAAGGGACATCCCTGCGCCGCGTGTGGAACTGGTAAGCGAGGGGTCGATAGAAGATCTCTATGGTCTATACATGGAAGCGGCTCAAGAAGATTTTGAAGAAAACCTGGTACAACGAACTCTCGAACGCAGTCAGCGGGAAGTGGAGGAGAAAGGTCTTAAAGGGAAGGTCAGGGAATCGGTAGAGCAACAAGTCCAGCGAGAAGCTGAAATAAATGTTATAAAACAGACATTTCAGCGGGCAGTTGCTTGGCTGAATGGCGAGGCTGATGAAATCATCAACCGATGCTTTTCTGAGTGTCGAGATGGGTACCGACCGTTCAAAGAAAGGGAGCTCTTTGATTTATTCCGAGACCAACGAGACGGTATTAACATTGAGTCACGACTAGGAGAATTAGAACGACAAAATACCAAATTTCGTACCGAGCGCATCCATCTTCACATCTCAAAGTTGTTAGATGAATTGACGAGCATGAATAAGACATTTTGTGGATACATTCAAAAGTATCTTGGACATGCAGATTTTAAAACAGGTCGAGAAACCTTTACCCGTCTACTGTCCGTGCTCGAAGTGTCCCTGAAGGTAGGAGATTTGGCAAAGGCTGATCAAGAGCAGTTGCAAAAAGAGGCTATTTCCGTTCTGGGACAAATGCAAGCGCGTGTCGAGGCGGTCGTTCCGTTTTTAATCGAACTGTGTAAGATTGCCCCACAAGCCCGGAAAGAGCTGGAGAAGTTGTCGGGCAAAGACCGGACAGATCACGCAAACGCATGGATCCAGCCAGCACAATATCCGACGAGGGTAGCACTACTCGCAGAGGCCCTCCTAAACCAGACTGTCTCAACAGAAATAAAGGATATCGTCGATAGGTTGAAGGTCGTGCTCTTAGCATTCAACGCAGCAATTCCCCAGCCGAAATAAGGCTCATCGCCAAGTTTTGTGCCACTTTTCGTATTCTCTGGGGCTGAGGCGATACCTTGCAATATTTCCCTCATGCAAGCTCATTGCAATGGTTTCAACGATCTCGATGAACCGTTCTTGATCCGGCATGGGAATGAGATCTTTTGCTCTCTCTCGGATGAATGCGGTAGCCAGTTTTTTGTTCATGCAATTGTGAACAATTGCTGCAACCGTTTCTCTAATTATCTCTCGATAACGGAGTCGAAATGGGTCAGGATCTCCAAGCACTTGACGAGTCGCCGAATAACGGGAACAAGAGCGCTCATAAGCCCAGATAAAAATTTCTGAAAAAAGTTCCGTGCGATTCAATTCATAAACACCAATGAGCCCATTTATATACGTCTGTTCGGGCACATCCACAAAGGAGAGTGGACACAAATTTTCTCGGATCAGATATTGCGCAATGAGGCAAAAAGTTGCGCAATAAGTTAGGTCGCGATCTCTCCAGCTGAAATAACCTGCATGGTCTTACTGACCGGGTCATAGACATTGAGCCTTCCGTCTGGGGCGAGGGAGTGGCAGATGCCGTGCCACTTTCTGTGGCCGTCAAAGCCCCGCACCTCTTTCCCCTTGTAGGCCAAAAGCTGCTCGATGGGCTTGTGAAAGGGGGCAAATCCCTCCCTTTTAAATAGCTCAAAGTTCTTTTC
>CAIVVG010000056.1 GCA_903909295.1 uncultured Chlamydiae bacterium | reverse complement strand
TTGGGACCCAGATCTCTATTGCCGAAACCCAGATCGAACAGCTCTACTTGCGCTGGACTGAGTTGGAAAGTAAGTAGGGCGTAGCAAAATCCAGCAGCTCTTCCGGGGTTCCAAGAGCAGAGGCCAGGATCTGTTGTCTAACAGCTAGTAGCTGCTCACTTCCCTTAAAAATGAATCCGAGGAGCTGTTTCAACTTACCGACCCGGATTTTTGCGGTTGCATCAGAGGCCATACTTTTCACATACAATCCCAAATAGCTTAACAGATCCTCTACGCGGGGGACGAATGTTCTCCCTGCAAAGTGGGCTCGGATTTGGTGGAAGAGGAAGGGGTTGATGATGCTCCCTCGACCGATCATCAGCGCATCGCAGCGGGTGATGCGAAGGACTTCGAGAGCGTTTTGGACGGTCAGGATATCCCCATTGCCCACGACGGGGATTTTTAAGAGTGCTTTGGCCTCCGCAATCAGGTCCCATCTTGCGGGAGGGCCGTATCCATCGACCTTGGTCCTCGGATGGAGGGTGATGTAGCGGACGCCACTTTCCTGCGCGGCGAGGAGGTTTTCTTTGAAAAGGGAAATGTCCTCGTAGCCGGAGCGCATTTTCACAGTGACGGGGATCGAGACCGCTTGTACAACGGCTTTGGCCACTTCGTACAAGAAAGAAGGGTCTTTCAGCAGGCTTGAGCCAGCTCCCTTGCCTGTCACCGTATTCGAGGGGCACCCGCAATTCACATCGATTCGAGGGGCTCCTCTCTTCACTAACTGCTGGGCCATAGCGGCCATGTGCTCTGTGTGAGAGCCCATGATCTGCGCTGCAAGGGGGATGGAGCCCAGTTCATCCGCTTGGTAGACGCGGCTGAGCGATTCGACATGCGCATGCATCGGCACGCGGAGAAAGTCGCGGACCGCTTCATCAAAGCCGCCTATGGAGGCCATCGCCTTGCGAAAGCACGCGTCGCCTACCCCTTCCATCGGAGCGAGTTGCAAATAGGGGCAGCCATTTGGATCTTTAGGAAGCATTGCCCGCCAACCAACCTGTAGTCCAGGCATTTTGGAAGTTGAAGCCGCCGGTGATGCCGTCGATGTTCAAAATCTCTCCCGCAAAGAAGAGTCCTGGCGTAATGCGGCTTTGCATCGTTTTAAAATCGACCTCTTTGAGGTGGATGCCGCCCGCCGTGACGAATTCTTGCTTATAGGTGGTTTTCCCCTCCACAGCGTACGCGTCGGCAGACAATTTCTCTCCCATTTGCGAAAGTACCTTATTCGACAGAGTCCTCATAGGAACGGCGGGGTTGATCCCCAATCGGACCAATAAATTGCGCGGGATCGCGGGGTAGCCCTTTCTCTCTAAAAAGCTCTCAGTGTCGGTCCACTGAATGACCAATGTCGCTTTGTAGTCGAGGTCGTGCAGTTCGCGCGCAGCCCAAGCGGAGAGTTTCAATGCAGCAGGGCCACTAAAGCCCCAGTGGGTAATTAACAGCGGACCTTCCTGCCGGTGGCCTGTTTCCTTGATCGTCAGCACCGCATGGGGAACGGAGATCCCCGCTAGATCCAATAAATTGGAGGTGGGCACGTTGAAAGTAAAAAGGGAGGGGACCGGCTCTACAATCGAATGACCAAAACTCTTGGCCACTTGGTAGCCGAAAGAAGAAGATCCGGTCGCTAAAATGAGTCTGTCCACTCTCATCTGATCGATCAAAAAGCCCCCCTCTACCTTCACAACCGATTCAATCTTCGCCTGTTTTCGAATCTCCACGCCGATTTTGTCAGCCTCTGCAAGGAGGCAGTCGATGATGGTTTGAGAAGAGTCTGTGATGGGAAACATTCTCCCATCAGCTTCCGTCTTGAGGGTCACCCCCCGCGCCTCAAACCAGGCGATGGTGTCCTTAGGCTGAAAGGAGTGGAAAGGGCCGAGGAGCTCTTTGGCCCCCCGAGGGTAATTTTGAACGAGCTGTTTGGGGTCGAAGCAGGCGTGCGTGACGTTGCAGCGGCCGCCTCCCGAGATGCGCACTTTAGCCAAGAGCTGATTGGTTTTTTCAAACACAACTACTTGGGCATCAGGGTGTTGGGATTTGCAACGGAGAGCGGCAAAAATTCCTGCCGCTCCGCCGCCGATTACAGCGTGAATCATCCCGTAGAGGATAGCTCTTATTCGGCTTTTTCCACCAGTTCTACTGTGAGGCCCAATTTCTGAGGATTCACACCTGCACTGCCGTCCAGTCTGCCGTCAAAGAATTTATTGGGTCTTTTCCAGTTGGTGAGGTCTGTGCTCATATAGGCCTTTTTACCCACGACGCGCAGGTAGCAAGTCTCTTTTACTTTGATCGACACGGCAGGGTCGTAGGCGATGGCTGCGACACTGTAGTTGAAGAGAAAGTGGAGGGGGATAGAGGCGCCCTCTGGGAATTTCAAAGCTGTATCGGGCAGCGTTCCGACGATGAGCGCTTTGCTGACATCTTCAGTCAGCTCGCCAATTTCGATGATGCGAGTGACTTCGGAGAGTTGCTTTGCCTGAACCGTTCCTACGAGGAACAAGGTGGTGAGAAGAAAACTGACGATCATTTTCATAAAGACTCCTTTGGTTTGAAAGGGAGCGATTCTAGCAATCCAAATATTTTTTTGTACAGGAAATATTAAAAAAGTTACGCTGGCCAATATGACTGCGCGATTTTTTTTCATTTTAGGATCTCTCACACCAGTAATTTTCCTCCTTGCGCAAGAAGCTCCTGCAGAGGCCCCTGTCGAAAAGCAGGAGTACAATATTGAGCTGCCGACAGGGACGAAGAGCGAGCAACCGCAACCGATCTACTCATCGAAGGACATGACCTTCAACATTGGAACGGCGCGGATCGGCCTTTATGGGTTTATCAAAGTCAATTACTTAGGGGAGACGAATATTACGGGTGATACGGGCGATGTTCGACTGGACCACATTCCCCTTAGCACCGATCTGCCGGACCGACATATGCAGAGCATCATCGATGCGAGAACCTCTCGGTTGGGAATCAAGATCGAAGACGTGGTTGGTACGGTGTTTATGAAGGGGGCTTTTGAAGGGGATTTTTCCAATTCTTATGGAACAGCCATCCATTCGAACAGCCGCCTCTTTCGGATGCGCGTGGCCTACATGTCAGCTGAGGCGGACAATGATTTTTTTATGCTCTGCGGCCAATATTACGCTTTGATGATGCATTACCCTGAAATTAACATGCCGACTCGGATCAATGAGCTCCACTATCCCGCTGGAGTGATCAATGCTCGGCAACCCCAGTTCCGGTTTGGGTACAAGCAATATTTTTCTGATACGCGCTTGCTCCAGTATGAAGTCAATGCAGAAACGCAAGGATACAACACCACGGGGATTGCCAGCGAACAGGGGGGCGATACTGCGCAGGCCTCCTACCAAAAGTGGCCCCTCTTCACTGCAAAGATCTCATGGCTCAGCGATATGTTCAAATGGGACGCCGCCTTTTCCGGTACGAAAGCCTACGCGATTGCCAACTCTCAAGGGACCCGCGTCGACGCCCCTGCGTGGGGAGTGGTCTCTAATGCCAGCTTTAAATGGAAAGACCTCCTCTTGTGGGGGACCGCCCATCACTTTGTCGGCTTGACTGGCCTCAGCTCCGATTATTTCCGCCAAATGACGTTGATCAATCACGATACGGCCCTGAAAATGGTGACTGCCAATGGAGGGTGCGCCGCCCTCCGATATGATTTTTGGGCCGGTCATCTATGGGCAGATGTGATGTACGGAATCGAGAGAGCAGATGAGATCCCCGGGACGATTTTTTCAGGCAATACGTTGAAAAAGATCGAGGACTTTCGGATCAACTTGGTGGGTTTTTTCTGGAAGCACTGGCAAGCAGGCGTAGAGTATGAGAGGACCTATGTGGAGGCGTACAACAAGGTATCTGGCTGCGACAACATGTTCCACATAGGCGTCTGGTACATCTTTGGCCAGCCGTAAGCTTTACAGTACTACCACTACATGTGTGAAAGGCCCTGCAAGCTCTACCAAGTAACCGAGCGCGCCGCCGAAAAGAGCGCCTGCAACTGCGGTTTTCTCCACGTGATATGAAGGGTTCGTCAATAACAGGCCAGTAATGGTTCCAAGAAAAATTCCAGCAGCAGCACCTGCTCCCAAGTAGTAGCCGATGGCTCTTAGAGCGACAGCAGAGATGATGCTGAATACCAAAGGCTGTCCGTTGGAGTTGTCGATTAGCAGTTCTCCACTCAAGCCGAAAACGGCTCCCACTGCAGGAGCTCTAGCTAAGTCTGGAAAAGTGCGTTCATATATTTCCCTGTTTTTAAAGTGCTGTGATTCTCGTGTAAGCGAGAGTCCCTGCAAGTTCTGTTACATAACCGAGAGCGCCGAGAGCAAGAGCTGCTTGCATGATTATAGGAGTAATGCTGGTGTATGTGTCCCTACCTTTATCAATCGCATGCTCTTTAGCCATCATTATAAGAAGAAATCCAATCCAAGCGCCAGTAGCAGCGCCCGCTCCCAAGTAGTACCCGAGAGCTCTTGCAGCGACAACAGAGATAACGGCAGCAGCCGGGAACTTCCGATCGGGATTAGAACTCATTAACTCTGCAGGAACAATCAGGACGGCTGTTACTGCAGCAGCTTTGGCTAAGGCCGGTAAAAGTGGGTGCATATAGATCTCTCTTTGTTGTTGTTGAAAGAGGAGGACTTTAACACATTCTTGATTTCTAGTGCAACTTGGGGGCGAGGTGGGAGACGAGGTCGCGGATAGCGACTCGCTCTTGTTTCATGGAGTCGCGGTCGCGGAGGGTGACGGTGTCGTTTTCGAGAGTGTCGAAGTCGATGGTGATGCAAAACGGGGTGCCGAGTTCGTCTTGGCGGCGGTACCGTTTGCCGATGGCGCCCGATTCGTCGTACTCGCAGTGCCAGAGGGCTTGGAGCGTGGCGAAGACGGCTTGGGCTTTTTCGGCGAGGGGCTCTTTTTTCATGAGGGGGAAGACGGCCACTTTGACGGGGGCGATGCAGGGGGCGAAGTGGAGCACGGTGCGCATTTCGCCGTTTTCGAGCTTTTCCTCTTCGTAGGCGTCGCAAAGGAGGGCGAGGAGGGTTCGCTCAACGCCAAAGGTGGGCTCGATGACGTGGGGGATAAATTTTTCTCTCGTCTCGGGATCGGTGTAGTCGATCGTTTGACCGGAGCATTCTGCGTGGCGGGAGAGGTCAAAATCGGTCCGGTAGGCGAGGCCGTAGAGTTCGCTGGTTCCAAAGGGAAAATCGTAGACGAGGTCGACAGTGCGCTTAGAGTAGTGGGAGAGTTGCTCTTTGGGATGCTCTTTTTCATGGACGCGAGCCGATTTCAGCCCAATGCGCTTGCACCAGCGGTGCATCTCTTGGAGCCAAGAATCGAACGTTTTTTCCCAGGCGGCTTCTCGGGTGAAGTACTCAATTTCCATTTGTTCGAATTCGATGACTCGAAACACAAAGTTGCCGGGGGTGATTTCGTTGCGGAAGGCTTTGCCGATCTGGGCGACGCCGAAGGGGAGTTTGACTCGAACGGTATCGACGATGTTTTTGTAGTCGAGGAAGATGGCTTGGGCCGTTTCGGGGCGCAAATAGGCGACGTCGCCGTCGGCGCCGGTTTTGCTCATGTGGGTTTGGAACATGAGGTTGAAGTGGCGCGCCTCGGTAAAATCGGAGGCTCCACATTTGGGGCATTTGACTTTGTTTTGATGGACCAGGTCGGTCATCTGGACGAGGGTCAAATCATCCGCATTTTGATGCAAGGTCTCTTCAATGAGGTGGTCGCAGCGGAAGCGGCTTTTACAGGCTTTGCAGTCGATGAGGGCGTCGCTAAATCCGTCGACGTGGCCAGAGGCTTTCCACGCTTTCGGGTGGAGGAGAATCGGGCCATCGAGGCCGACCATGTCTCTCCGCTCGTGGACGAACATTTTCCACCAGAGGTCTTTGATATTTCTCTTCAGCTCTACGCCGTAGGGGCCAAAGGAGTAGGTGTTCGCAAACCCGCCGTAAATTTCAGATCCGGGGTAGACAAAGCCTCTCCGTTTGCAGAGGGCGACGATGGGCTTGAGAGAGTCTTGGATCTGGGACATAATGGGTCTATGATACTTTTTTTGTCTAAAAAAGGAAAGGATTTAGATAGCTTTCTTGATAAAAATCCAGTTGGCGCCGATGTAGTCGACGATGGAAATGGCCGTGTAGAGCGCGGCGATGCTGACGGAGACGAGGCTGATCATTTGGAATGTGGCAAGGCTCAAGTAGCCGAGGGTGTAGGGGATCATCAATAGGAGGATGAGGAAGGCAACGGCTCCCTGGAGGGCGGCTTTGACTTTGCCGCTAAAGCGGGCGGCGAGAACGACCCCTTTCATGGCGCAAAGGGTGCGGAGGGTCGCAATGAAGAAGTCGCGGTAGAGGAAGACGAGGACGAGGATGAGGGGGAGTTGGACAAACCCTTGGGTGAAGGTGAGGAAAAGGGAAATGTGGGTGATGCTGTCGGCCATCGGGTCGAGCACTTTGCCGAGGTCGGTGACTTGGTTGCGCTTGCGGGCAATGATGCCGTCGAGGTAATCGGAACATTCGGAGACGGCCAGGAGGAAGAGGAGGATGTAAGGCATCCAGAGGAGGGGGATGCCGAGCCACTCGCGCTCCAGATAGAGGAGAGGGAATGCAGGGCTGATGAGAATGCGCAGTAGAGTAAAATAGTGGGCCGGGTTCACTGTCATCTCACGAGACTAAAACAAGCGCCGGAAATAAATCAACTCTTTTGAGAGGGTGCCTACGAAATGAGGGTTCGTCGAGTTTTTGGATTATTTTGGTTAGCTTTAAATTCAATCGTGGGGGGCAATATCGATAACAGTATATGGCCCCCCACGTTTGAAGTCGAAAATCGGCGCAAAAGAACCGAAAAATCGACAGAACACCCTCTCATTGCGGAGGCACCCTCTGAAGCGCGAGCTGTCCACAGGCAGCGGCGATGTCTTTCCCTTTTGTATAGCGCCAGGTGGTGTTGATGTTGCGCTCTTCGAGAATGGCGCGGAACTCTTCGATCTTTTCTTTTTCAGGGCGGCGTAAATTGAGCCCGTCAACGGGGTTGTAGGGGATGAGGTTCACTGTACATTGCTTGTCTTTGAGGAGCATGGCGAGCTCTTCTGCGTGTGTCCGGTAATCATTGATGCCGGCGAGGAGGGTGTATTCAAAAGTGATATCCCGTTTGGTCTCTTCAAAATAGGCATCCATCGCTAGGAGCACTTCCTCAATGGGATATTTACGGGCGTAGGGGATGATTTTTTTGCGGATGTGCTGGTTGGGAGCGTGCAGCGAGAGGACGAGGTTGACCTTGAGCTCTTCTTTTGCAAGGCGGTGGATCTGTTCGACGACGCCGACAGTGGAGACGGTGATCCGCCTTTGGGAAATGTTGAGCCCTTCGGGGGCGTGGAGGAGCTGGATCGATTTGACGACGGCTTCATAGTTTTCAAGGGGTTCTCCCATCCCCATAAAGACAATGTGAGAGACCCGTTCTCCTAAAGGCGCCAAGTGGAGGTTGATGTGCACCACCTGTTCGACAATTTCAGCAGCGGAGAGATTGCGCATGAGCCCTTCTCTGCCAGATGCGCAAAAGGCGCAGCGGGCGGGGCATCCCACTTGCGAAGAGACGCAAACGGTGCGCCGGTCTCCGGAAAGGATCAGGACCGATTCGACCCTTTTTTGGTCGGGGAGTTCCCAGAGGAACTTGAGGGTCTCTTTATCTTCGGATTCTAAGACGCGGAGCTGCTTGATGCTCGGATACGAAAAATGGGTGCGGAGCTTTTCTCTTAAAGGGACACTCAGGTTGGTCATCGCATCAAAAGAGGAAGCCCTTTTAACATAGACCCATTCAAATAGTTGGCCCGCGCGAAACGATTTTTCGCCGTTTGCCTCCATCCAGGCCTTGAGTTCTTCAAGAGAAAATGAGCAGAGCTGTTGCATACAGCAAAAAGTGTACCATTATTCAGTGTTGTTATACACTCAAGAAAATATTTGATATGGGGTTTGTATGCTTGTTAATCGACTAATTCACTGGTTTTCAGTGTTTTATGATCCATTTATCCGGATTGGAAGTAACCTGCAGAGCCTCTTTTTGTTGTACATGAGGCTGACTTGGGGACACCAATTTTTTCTTTATGGCCTGGAGGGGGCAATGGGGTGGGTTGAACTGGTGGGGGGCTTTTGCCTTTTTATAGGGTTTGCGTCCCGGCTTGCGGCGGTGCCCTTGATTGTGTTGATGTTGGCGGCTCTGGGAATGGATCACACGGTGGAAGTATCTGAGTGGCGGTTTCTCTGGGAGCCCATTTCTTTGGTGCGGGCGACCCCTTACCCGTTCTTACTCACTGCGGTGCTTGTATTTGTATTTGGACCGGGGAGGATTTCAGTGGATGGTTGGCTGAAGCGTTGGTTTCTCCGGCAACCTCGGTATTAATTTTCGTGTTCGGGGAGGGGCGTCTTGGTTTTTCCCGTGCAGAGCTTTTCCACTCCTACGCCTTGGTTAAAGACGAGCGCGCCACCGAAATGGCCCGTGTTCACGAGCGCGAAGAGGGCGACAAAATAACAGGCGATGGATAGGCACTTAAACCCCCGAGACCAACGGCCTGCTCGATCGGCCAAAAAACCCGCGGTGAAAAGGGAAATCGTGATAAATGCGGATTCCTGGTGATCGTCTAAGACAGAGTGATCACAAATGTTAGGGTGCACTTTTGCATGCGCGAGATCTCCCGTAAAAATAGCGGCGATCCCGAAGAGGATGCCTCCTCCCAATAAACATTGCGCAATCATCAAAATGGCCCCATAGGAAGGGCGCTTGCGGGCGAAAAAGGCCACGAGGCGGAGAGCGGACCCAATCGACAGCAAACTGATGGGGAAGCCAACGATCATCGGATGGAGCAGTTCTATGCGCATGTTTTTAGATATAAGGCACGTGAAATAGTTTGACAAGGCTTTGTTGCATAATTACTGACAAGTGGCGTGAACCTCCTCAATCACTGGCGACCTAGACTGCGACCTTGTGGCTGTCGGGCATTCCCAATCCGGTCATTCGGTTCAAAACATCACATTTTATCG
>CAIVVG010000055.1 GCA_903909295.1 uncultured Chlamydiae bacterium | reverse complement strand
AGTTGCTTGAGGTGGAGTGTGTGGTGCTTGGACTCGCATTGGTGGATCCGGATGAGGACGACGCCGAGGGGAAGGAGGAGCCCCGCTGAAAGGAGGACCGGCAAGAACGTGAGGCTTAAGCCGACCCAGTCGCTCGCATCAAAGGCGACCGCTCGGCAGAACACGATGAGAACGCCGCAGAGGACGAGTATCGGGAACGCCACGATCATTTTTTTGCGCGAGAAGGCAAGAGCACCGGCGCGATAAAAAGATTTTTCAATTTCAGACCACAACATATGGTTTTTGATTGTAGCAAAAAAACTTGTTTGGGTACACTCCTTTGCCATGCATGCTTTGATAACAAGTGATTTCATCTGGGAGCCTGTCTTCGAGGGGCGTGCCCGCTTAAAATTGGCTACAGATCCCTCATGCGATGCGTATGAGAGGGCTGTTCATCGGGTTGTCGGTATCAGTCTTATGATTCCTGTCGTGGGGCAGATTGTCTGGGCCGCTTGGAACCGGCTGGGCGCGCCCGAGTCGCTGGCGTATCACCTTTGGCTCATCCCCACTCCGCCGCGCGTTCCCGAAGTCGAGGTGGCAGCGGCGGCAGCCATTGAACCCCCTGTTCTGGAGGTCGTGGTTCGGGCCCCAGCGCCAGAAGTGCGGGAATACGACGATATCAGTTGGAGAGTGGTCCGAGAAAATGATGGTTCCATGGTGGTTGTGGGGCGATATAAAAATCTGAATATCACCTCTCAGGGAACTTATCGGGCGGGGCGACTTCAGAAACTCCTCCGTGAGGAGGATCGTACTCTCGTTAAAATGGAACTGGTGGGAGATCGGGTGACAGCTACTTGTGGCAATGTATCTAAAACACACACCTTGAAGTTTGCGTGGATTCAACAGCCTACGTGGGGATTTAAACCCTTCTTCGAATCTCCTCATACAGAACTCGATTACTGCATGATCAATCCCAAAAAGGGAACTCAGGTTCCTTTTTTGGATTTGGTTCAGATGAAAATGCGTAAGACAGGACCTGGAGAGGCCGAGTTCTTCGGCGTTGTCCCATGGACCCCTGAAATGGCTAGCCGTGCGGCTTTCCTCGGTCGCGTTACCTATGATGTAAACACGTTCGTCATCCAAACAATCCGGACAGAGGGGTGGCTGGGCGTCAATGAGAACTCTACCCTAGAGGAAGTAAATGAAATTCAAAATCCCCTCTAGACTTCAAAAAGGCGATAAGGTCGCAATCCTCTCTCCCTCAGCGGGACTGGCTTCTGTTTTTAATCTCAATTTTGGTCATACGGATCCCCAAATGATCATTCCCAATGGAGGCATTGCCTTGATCGACGGAAATAAGAAGACAATTCGATTGCAAGAAATTCACGAGGCCGGCTAGACTTGGTTAGTAAGAGAGTAGCTTATTTTTTAGTTACAGAGGGCTTTATGAATAAACAATTATTTGAAAACGCAAGTGCACAGGTTCTGTCCCGTGCTATTTCTTCTAACCTCTTTTCTCACGCTCCCCTTCACCATCATTCCCATTAATTTTCAGCTGTTTCTAATTTTTTAGAACCAATTTTTTTACATTTTTTTAGGATATTTATGCAAAAAGCAATATTTTTTTTATTGCTTGGCATTCAAGCATTTGCAGGAAAGCCGAGCAGCCAAGAGCCCCTTGTCGTAGGAACGACAAGCGGGTACGCCCCTTTTGTCAGCGTTAATGAGGAAGGGAACTATGAAGGTTTTGATATTGATCTAGCAGAACAGCTCTCTTTAAAGCTCTCGAGGAAGCTTGAGATCAAGGACTGCGGGAGCATGCCGGGTCTTATGATCGCGCTAAAACAGGGGAAAGTTGATGTCATTATCTGGGCAGTCTCCATGACTGAAGAGCGGATGAAAAACTTTGAAATGGTCTATTACCAGGGCCCAAAGCAGACTAAGATCCCCATGATTTTCTGGAATAAGGTCCCTGAGGGGATCCAATCCCTCGAGGATATGGGCAAAATCCTTGAACACAGCATTTGCGTAGAAGGGGGGTCATTCCAAGAAGATGTGTTGAAAAGCGTCCCTGGCATTCAACTCAAGTACATGGACAAGATCGACGATGCCATTATGGATGTCAAGTATGGGAAATCGATTGCCTCGACCATTGATGACTCTTTAGTGCCAAGGTTCAAAGCCCAATACCCAGAGATCAAAGTTCTCGAGCTCCCCATTCCCGGAGATAGGCAATCCATGGGAAATGGGATTTGCATCAGCAAGAAGCGGCAAGAGCTCGCGACCCAAGTCAAGCAAGCTGTAGAAGAGCTTACCAAAGAGGGCAAAATTGCTGAACTCGAGAGAAAGTGGAAGCTGGTGAATTGATATGGAATGGTACTTTGAGTTTTTGTCTCGTTCTTACCCGCTTCTATTGAAGGGGGCTTTCATGACTGTCCAAGTTTTTTTGGCATCGGCTTCCTTAAGCTTTATCTTTGGCTTAAGTTTTGGGATTCTCTCTTGCAACCGATTGAAGGTACCTCTCCTCTCCCATCTTGTGGAAGGGATGACCTTTGTCTATAGGGCTGTTCCCTTCTTCGTGCAACTTTTGATCGTCTATTTTGTCCTGCCCGATCTTTTGGGTATCAATCTGAATCCGTTCCCCGCATCGGCAATAGCTCTGGGGATGTGTTCGTCGGGATATGTTGCTCAAATCGTGCGTGCTGGGATCAATTCGATTCCAGCATCTCAATGGGAGGCTGCCTACACATTAGGATATACCCAGCCGCAGAGCCTTCGTTACGTGATCTTGCCCCAGATGCTACAGAGCGTCCTTCCAGCGTTCAATAATGAGCTCGACTCGCTGTTGAAAAGCACCGCGATTGTCTCTTCGATCGGGATGTTGGAACTCACCCGCGTGGGGATGAATATGATGTCGAGAGAAATGGCGCCGGTCCCTATTTATCTCACTATTGCATGCTTTTACGTCTGTCTGTCGGCCCTATTGAACCTCATTACAAGAACCATCGAAAGGAAAATCTCCTATGTTAAAAATTAATAACTTATCACTCACTA
The DNA here is from genome assembly GCA_903909295.1 of uncultured Chlamydiae bacterium. Lineage (GTDB taxonomy): Bacteria > Chlamydiota > Chlamydiia > Chlamydiales > SM23-39 > CAIVVG01. Next base: position 837 of record CAIVVG010000055.1, on the reverse strand, counting down.
AACGAAAAAAAATTCTCCGAGACATCTCATTGACCATCCCTCGCGGCAAGGTCACCCTTCTTTTGGGGAAAAGCGGCTCTGGGAAAACCACCCTCTTGCGATGTATTGCCCAGTTAGAGACGGCTTATGAGGGGGATATCTTCCACGATGGACAAAACGTCCAGACAATCGCAAATCGGTCTAGAGTCTTGGGATTTGTTTCTCAAAACTATGCCCTTTTCCCCCACTTGAACGCGCTCGATAATTGCGCGCAACCGCTGAGTTTGATCTTAGGGAGAAAAGCTGCCTACCTGGAAGCGGAAAAAATGCTCTCCTCTCTGGATATGGATAGAACCTTTTCTTCATTCCCACACGAGCTGTCAGGTGGCCAGCAACAAAGAGTCGCTCTTGCGAGAAGCCTCATACTCAATCCCTCGTTCCTACTCCTCGACGAGCCCACATCTTCCTTGGACCCTGAGAATACAAAACTTCTCATTGGTGTGATCCAACGTTTAAAAAACGAAGGAAAAGGATTGGTCATCTCGAGCCAGGATATGGGTTTTGCAGAAAAAATTTTCGACCGAGCATTTTTCATTGAAGATGGATCTCTTGCAGAAAGTTACGAAACCGCCGACTCACTTCCGACCGAGGGCAAGCTCTATGATTTCCTGAGAGGACCTACAATTGAGGCTATCAAAATACGATAGAAAGATTTGGCTACTTCTGCGAAGTTTCATCCCTTGCGGATATATTACATAAGCTTCAATAGCGGGGAATTTTAGATCTGATTTATAGGGGCGTAAGTTGTAAATTTCCTGACAAGCGACAAAGTCTGGGAGATAGGCAATTCCCAACCTT
>CAIVVG010000054.1 GCA_903909295.1 uncultured Chlamydiae bacterium | reverse complement strand
GTGTCGCGGTAACTCATGGCCCGGTTCCACCCTTTTAGAGGAACAACGGTCAGGTTGCACCCGACTTTGTACTCTGCATTGAAAAACTGGGCGAGTTCTCCGATGGTCATTCCGTGACAGTAGGGGACGTTGATGTATCCGATGTACGAGCGCCATTTGTCTTCCAACATGGGGCCGTCGACGGTGAGTCCGTTGATGGGATTGGGGCGGTCTAATACGATGACTGCGATATGGGCTTTGGCTGCTGCTTCCATCATGTAAAACAGGGAGGTGGGGTAGGTATAAGCGCGCACGCCGGTGCACTGAATGTCGTAGATCAGAACCTCGATCCCTTTCAACATTTCTGGGGTGGGGCGCCGGGTTTCTCCGTGGAGGCTGTAAACGGGGATCCCCTTCTGGTCGGTGTGGGCGACCGATCCCCAGGCATAGTGCTGTCCTTGAAAGCCATGTTCGGGGGAGAAAAAGGCGATGACTTCCTGTCCTTGAAATCGGTCCATGATAGAGCGCATTTGGCTATCGACGGCTGTATGGTTGGTCAAGATCCCAATTTTTTTACCGCGGACGAGTTCCTGGTAACGCGGCTCTAGGAAAAAGACGTCGAGCCCTGGAAGTACAGAGCCGAAAAGGGAACAACAGACAAAAAGAAACAACCAAGGGTACACACTCCTAAGTATACGCGCAAAAAACTTTTGTGCAAAGATGGAGGTCTATGGTATAGATAACGACATGGCCAAAACTTCTTATCTTGATGCTGCGGTAGAGATTCTTGACAACGCAAAGGGGAAGCCCCAAAGCCTCGAAGAGAGGAAGCGCCTCACCATCGAGCTGGCTTCTCTGATGGTCCGCGAGTCTACTTGTTAATGTCATCTAGTGAAAAAACGGTGCAAGCTCAACTGGCCCGAATGATGAAGGATCCCGTTGGGAAGGCATTTACAACGGCGATGACCGATCAGTGCTTTCGAAGTAGCACGCTGCGGCGTGTGGCAGACCAGATGATCTTCCTACTCCATCAGATGGGGGTTCCCCATTACTTAGATTGGATCAAGCGGATGGAGTTATCGGCTTTTAGCTTGGCGGGCCCTAACCTAGCTCAATATCTTGTTCCTTTGGCGATTCAAGCTCTGCGCAGGGAGACCAATCGGGTGATTCTTCCGGGAGAACAGGGCCCTTTGCATAAGCATATTCAAAGGCGCCGCAGTGAAGGGGTCCGTTTGAACCTCAATCACCTGGGGGAGGCGATTCTCAGTGAGTCAGAGGCCCAAACTCGAATGCACCTCTACCTCGGAGATTTAAAATCCAAAGAGATCGATTACACCTCCATCAAAATTTCCACTATTTTTAGCCAGATCAATCTCCTTGATTTCGACGATACGGTCGAACAGATTGTGGAGCGGCTGAAAGTTCTGTACCGCGCAGCGATGCATGGTAAAAAACACCGTTTTGTCAACCTCGACATGGAGGAATACCGCGATCTCGACTTGACTGTAGCGGCGTTCCTAAAAGTGCTCGATGAACCTGAGTTCCACAATTACTCTGCAGGGATTGTTCTGCAGGCCTATTTGCCCGATTCTCACGCAGTGCAAAAGACATTGACCGAGTGGGCTCGGCGGCGCATCCAAAATGGGGGGGCGCCAATCAAGATCCGGATTGTCAAGGGGGCTAATTTGGCCATGGAGCAATTCGAAGCGTCTCTCAAGGGATGGCAGCAAGCTCCTTACCAGACCAAAGTGGAAGTAGATGCCAACTACAAGCGGATGGTCACCTATGGCTGTATCCCAGAAAATGCGCGAGCGGTCCGCATTGGCGTTGCCAGTCACAATCTTTTCGATATCGCGTTTGCGATGTTGCTGCGCGTAGAAAATCAGGTAGAGCCTTACGTAGGGTTTGAGATGCTCGAAGGGATGGCCGATGCGATGCGGCGCGTCGTTCAGCAATTGACCGGCGATATCCTCCTCTATTGTCCAATTGCGACCAAACAAGAATTCCAACACGCAATCGCCTACCTCATTCGTAGACTCGATGAAAATACAGGGCCCGAAAACTTCCTTCGTCACGTCTTTGGGCTCCGACCGGGCACCGATAGCTGGGAAAGCCAGAGCGCCCTCTTCTTAGAGAGCTGTGATGCAATTGATACAGCTCCGATGAGCCCTCGCCGCAGACAAAGCCGGCTTGTGCAACCCCATCACCTCGATCCTCAAGCGCGCTTTGATAACGAATCCGATACCGATTTTTCCCTCCCTGCAAATCGGCGTTGGGCCAAAGAATTAGCGCACCATTGGAAAAATCTTCAGCCCGACCCCGTTCCCTTGGTCGTCGGCGGCAAGGAGATTTTCCCGAATAAAGAGGGTGTTGGATACAGCCCATCGGATCATGTAAAGCCGCTTTACATTTACGCAAAAGCGCAACCCGAGCACATCAAACAAGCCTTGGAATGTGCCAAAGTTCACGAGAAGCAGTGGGCTTCTCAAAGCGTGGCTCATCGGAGTCAGTTACTCTGTCAAGTGGCGCGCTTGCTTCGCGAGCGGAGAGGAGAGCTGATCGGAGCGATGATGATCGATGGGGGAAAAACCGTTTCCGAAGCAGACCCGGAAGTCTCTGAGGCGATTGACTTTGCTGAGTATTATCGGCGCCAGATGGAGCGCATTTCCCAGATGAAGGATGTCCAGTGGTCTCCCAAGGGGACTGTGGTTGTGGCGTCACCTTGGAACTTCCCTTGCGCCATTCCCGTCGGAGGGATTTTGGCCGCTCTCATCGCGGGCAACTGCGTGATTTTCAAGCCAGCCTCCGATACAGTTCTCGTCGGATGGCATCTTGCCAAGGCGATGTGGGATGCGGGGATTCCGAAAGAGGTGTTGCAATTTCTCCCCTGTTCGGGAGAGCAGGTGGGAGCGCATCTCATTCAGGATAAAAGGGTCAATGCGGTTGTCCTTACCGGAGGCACCTCGACAGCTCAGAAATTCCTCGCTCTTCGCCCCGACCTCGACCTCGCCGCTGAGACGGGGGGCAAAAATAGCATCATCATCACGGCGCTCTCCGACCGCGATCTTGCAGTGAAAGACCTTCTCCAATCTGCTTTTGGCCATGCAGGGCAAAAATGTTCAGCAGCTTCATTGGCCATTTTAGAGGCGGAGGTCTATGATGACCCCCATTTCCGCCGCCATTTAAGGGATGCAGCGGCGAGCTGGAAAGTGGGCCCCGCGACGGAACTTACAACGAAGATCAATCCCCTGATTCACGCTCCGAGCGGCGCTCTGAAAAAAGCATTGACCACCCTAGAGCCGGGAGAAGAGTGGCTTTTAAAACCTCAGGTCGATCCCGACCATCCCAATCTATGGAGCCCTGGAATCAAACTGGGCGTTCAGCCGGGGGGTTTTACCCATATGACAGAGCTTTTTGGTCCCGTATTGGGGCTGATGAGAGCGGACAACCTTCAGCACGCCATCGATTTGGCGAATGCAGTTCCTTACGGACTGACTTCAGGCCTCCATAGCCTAGATGAGCGTGAGCAGATGCTCTGGATCGACCAGATCGAGGCGGGCAACCTTTATGTGAACCGAACGATTACGGGGGCGATTGTCAGAAGGCAGCCCTTTGGAGGGACCAAGCTCAGCAGCTTCGGTGGCGGCTCCAAAGCGGGTGGGCCCAATTATTTGCGCGAATTACTGCATGTCAAGCAGATGGGTCTCCCCCAAGAAAAGCACCCCGTCAATGAGTGGGTCAACAGCCTCACCGGTTTCTTGGAAAAGCTCGATCTGACCGGAGAAGAGCTCGGCCTTTGGACGGCGAGTGTCTCGAACTACGCTTACTGGTGGAAGCGGCTTCATCAAGGAAGAGACCCGAGCAAAATCGTCGGGCAGGATAACTTTTTCCGCTATGTCCCTCGCAAAGGGATTGTGCTCCGCATAGGCGTTCACGCGAAAGCGCTCGATATCTTACGCGTCTGTGCTGCAGCGCTCACTTGCGGAGCGCAAATGGAAGTGAGCGTGATGGTAAAAACACGGTCTCAGCTCGATTGGCATGAACTCGTTCCGCTCCTCCGAGTTGTAGAAGAGACAGAGGAAGAGTTTTTACAGAGAGTGCGCAAGGGCGAGATGAAACGGGTCCGCGTAGTGGAATCCCCCAGCCACGCTCTCTACGAGGCGGCGGCGCACCATGGGGTCTATGTCATTTGCGATCCCGTTTTAGCGAATGGGCGCCTAGAGCTACTGCACTACCTGCGCGAAGTGGCCTTAAGCATCGACTACCACCGGTATGGGAACTTGGGGCTCCGCGAAGGGGAAATCCGGCGCCCTATCCTTTAACCAGTCTTATTGCTTTAGCCACGTTTCGTGACGTTATCCTGTTAACTTGGCTAAAGCAATAAAACTTGTGAGTAACGATCAGCTCCTGTAACATATTGCCCATCCCTATGAGCGATTTAAATCCACAGCAAGAAGTAGCCGTCAACCACGTCGAAGGGCCCCTCCTGGTCATCGCATCGGCAGGCTCTGGCAAAACGCGTGTCGTCACCTACCGAATCAGCCACCTCCTAGATCTTGGTGTTCCGGCGTCGACCATTCTGGCGGTGACGTTTACCAACAAAGCCGCTGATGAAATGCGCCACCGGATTCGGATGCGCAATCAGGCGCAGATTCTCGCCTCTACATTCCATAGCTTGGGAGCTCGCATCTTGCGCGAATCGATCGGTGCGTTGGGATACAAAGGGGATTTTGCAATCTATGATGAAGACGACAGTGAAAAGTTGCTGAAAGGGTGTTTTGAACAGCTTCAAGTCAAGGAAGCAAAGGGGCAGCTTAAGGAAGTGCGCCAGCTCATCTCAAAAGCGAAGAACGATCTCATAGGGCCTGATGAGGCCTATCGGATTTCTAAAGAGCCCCTTTTTCTTCAAGCGTATCCCCTTTATCAAAAGCAACTGGCCTATTGCAACGCTCTCGATTTTGATGACCTTTTGTATCTCACTGTGAAATTGCTGCGGGAACATGAGACGGTCAGGCAAATGTATCAAAACCGATGGCAATTTGTGTTGAT
>CAIVVG010000053.1 GCA_903909295.1 uncultured Chlamydiae bacterium | reverse complement strand
GCAGTTCAAAAATGGGGGGCTATATACTGTTGTCGATATTGCCCCCCATATTTGAAGTAGAAAAGAGGCCAAAATAATCCAAAAACTCGATGAAATATTTTTTACAGAACACCCTCTAGGTTTAAAACGGTTTCCTTGTTATAAGACTTCAGCCGTTCTAGAAAGGAGTGAATGTGTTCCAGGTCTTTCTGGAGTCTTTGGGCTTGGATTTTTCGGTCGGTGAACTCCTGGTTGCATAGCGCAGGGCTGTTCAGGGAAAGGCTGTCCATCATTTCGAGAAGGCTCATGGTTTTTTCCAGTTGTTAAATGATTTCTTCATCCCAGAGAGCGGTGGCGCTGGCGTAAGAGGTGCAGTGGCTCATCGAGACGAGCAGGTGGGGATTGTGGTAGAGGGCTTTGACGGGGGCGGACAGGAACACAACAGGCTTGCCCCGCTCATTGTTGAGGATCTCGATATCGTGCCAGGCGAGGTCGGCGCCGAATCCGGTGCCGAAGGCTTTTGCGACCGCCTCTTTTGCGGCCCAGCGGGCAGCGAAGTGGGGCACTGGATCTTGGAATTGGTAGCAGTAGTCTTGTTCTCTTTGGGTGAAAACTCGATTGAGAAAGTGGACTCCATGCCGCTCGATGCTCTTGCGGATCCGGTCGATCTCGATGATGTCGTTGCCGAGTCCTTTACTACTCATCGTGGTGCGTGTGGTGGTTGTAGGTTTCCTCTTCGCCCATGGCGTTGCAAAAAATCATCCGGCCAGAGGATGTGTGTTTGACGGAAAGAACTTGCGCATCGATAACAGCTCCGATGAACTGTCCGCCGCCATTGACGACGACCATGGTCCCATCTTCGAGATAACCGACTCCTTGGCGCGGTTCTTTTCCAGAGCGCTGGATCTTGATCTTGATGTTTTCTCCCGCCTGCATGAGCGGTTTGAGCGCATTGGAGAGCGAGTGGAGGTTGACCGCTTTGATCCCCTCGATCGAGGACATCTGCACTCGAGTGATGTCGGCTGTCAGCAGATTGGCGTCGAGCAGGCGGGCGAGTCTGAGGAGTTTGCCCATCGGATCTTTGATCTCAGGGAAGTCCGTCTCGTTGTAGCGCATCTCCAGATGGGGAATCGCCTCGAGTTTTTTCAGGACTTCTAGGGACCGTTTTGCTTTTATCTTGATGCTCTCATCGCTCACTTCCATTTGGGCATACAGATCTTTGACGATGAAGCGAGGGACCACGAGGTGGTGGTCGAGCAGACCTGAGTTAGCTAGGTCGAGGATCCGAGCATCTGCGAGGATCGAGGGCTCTACGATGAGGTCTTTTTTCTTATGAGCCGTTGGAGTGAAGCGGACGAACGGGATGCTGATGTAAAATTCATCGGATGCCCGCAGCGTCATCAAAGTGCCCAGATACGTGCCGAAGAGGAAGAGCGAAATCTTTAAAATCTCCAGTGACTGGGGCGCGAGATGAACGGAAGCGGAGCTGATATCTAAAATCGCCGAGAGCACCAAGACGAGCGCTTGACCCATGAGATAGCCGATGAAGAGTCCGACGATCGCGATGTTGAAGGCGCGCAAGTTGAAGCGGCGAAAGAGCATCTCACAGCTGATGAGGAGGGAACCTAGAGCCGCTCCGAGCAGAGCTCCTGAGAGGAGGTGCGCTGGCGTGATGCCGTCTGGACCAGAGGTCATGTAGACAGTCATGAAAAAGAGGCTTAAGAGGAAGAACAAGCATCGGGTGAACATAAGACTGAGATTCATGCGGAAAAAACTCCAGTGTTCAAACAACGAATTGTATTGCAGTGCCGATTTTTTGTCGAAATTAAAAGATTGCTTTTGCTACAGTGGTAGCCGTTCAAAATCGAGGAGTCTTATTTATGGCAATGGTGGCAAGCTGGAGCAAACAAGTTCAAATCGCCGATGCAATCTGTGATTGCGTCCGCTCTTCAAAACTTGATCAAACATGGTCATGTATAACCAAATGATCAGATTTTGATCGAGGGCTATCATGCCCTCGGTTTAATTTCCTGGCGCTGCGAATTGCTTCGCCGCCTTGCCCTCCGCGGATATAATAAATACACCGCTAGGCAAAACACACCAAGCCCATCGCTTCTTTACAAAAGCGAGGTCTGAGCCAGACACTGTACAAAGCATTAATGCTTTGTCTTTTTTTTTCAGTGGATTCCGCAGAATCCGCAAAAGCCGTGGAGGGCAACTTATGCACAAAACCACAGCTCAATAGCTGGATTATACCAGCCAGTTCGCTTGTGATCTTCAATATCATTGCCCCTTTCTTAATTCAGGACACTCTCCATTATTCGGCGATCGGCTACGGGCACATCGCACTTTTCTTAGGATTTGGTTATTTTTTAGGGGGACTCGTCAATCTGGGGGTGATTCATTGGGTAAGCGCGCAAAAGATCATCCTGTTTAGTTTAGTGGCCGCCATTGGCGCGACTGTGATTTTATTGCTCACAGGGATGCTTGTTGAAACCAATATTTATACGCTGGTCGCTCCCGTATTTTTTCTGTTTTTCTTTTGTGGTTTAATGTACCCCAACATCATGACGATGAATCTGAGTCTATTTCCAGCTCTTGCGGGGACTGCCAGTGCCATACTCGGTTTTTGGATTTCAGTCGACGTATTTGTTTTTACCACGATAGCCAGTCTCGTGGGCAGAGAAACAGAAATCTCACTGGCGTTCCTCTATCTGGCGATGTGCGGAGCTTGCATTGCCCTATTCTACCCCGTTCGGAAGTGCTGATTGAGACAACCCACCAAATCGGGAAAAGGCGATTTGGTGGGAAATTGTTAAGTAACTAAGCATAAATATCTTATATTATCAGATCGATTTTGTGGGCGATTCAGTCATCCCGCTGTCAAAAATATTGCATAGAAGGGCGCCCTCCTGGTAGACTACCTCCTTATGCAACGAACTTTTTGGATTTTGCTTTCGGGAGTGATCTGGTTGGTAGCGGGCTTTATGCTTCTCTACAAGGGGATTCACTTCATCGCCTCTGCGCAAATTGCAGAGAGGAATGCGACGGTACTCATGATGGTTGGACTGGTCATCGGCTTCTTAAAGGGGCGCTTTGTCCTTGCTAAGACGGTGAAGCGAGTAGTAGCGCGTATTCAGTCGCTGCCCTTGCCGATTCGCCCTTGGAATGCGTATGCTCCCTCTTACTGGATTTTGATTGGGTGCATGGTGCTATTAGGGATGAGTTTCCGCTTTATTCCATTGCCTATAGAATACCGGGGCCTCATCGATGTGGCCATCGGCTCGGCGCTGGCCAATGGGGCGATGCTCTATTTCCGCGCTACTTATGGTATTGCGAGCCCCGCTCAATCTCCCAGCACCGATAAAGTTGCTCCAAAAGAATAAGGCGTGTCATTTGGTGGGTGAATGTGAGAGGGGAAAGACTCCAGAGCCAGGTGAATTTCTCTTTGAGAGGGGAGGGGAGCCCAACAGCCCCGCCAATGACAAAGTGGAGTTTGGTGGTGCGCTTCATCCCCAGTTTTTTGCAGAGCTCTTCGCTCGTGACGAGCTCTCCTTTGGGGTCTAGGCCGATGAGGTGGGACTCGGATTGTAACCAGCTGCAGAGTTGGGAGTCATCTTTAGCGAGCCGCCATTCGATCTGGACGCGGGATTTCAGTCTCCGTTCATATTCGCCGAGAGCGTCCGAGAGCCAAAGCTCTTTACACTTTCCAATGGTCGAGATCGTCACTTTTAACATAGGCCTCTATGGTTAGTTTCATTTATTGGGATCCCAATCCAGTCTTTTTCATCATTCCGGGGGTGAACTGGCCGATTTTCTGGTATGGCCTTTTTTTTATGCTGAGTTTTGTTGTGAGCTTCCCCCTCACCGTATCGATTTTAAACCGATTTTTCTTTTTTTCAGAAGGGTCTTTTTCTCGGGTCCGATCAGTTAAGATCGTGGACCGGCTTACGGCCGTCACTGTGATCGCGACCATTGTGGGGGCGCGGCTGGGCCATTTTCTTTTTTATGAGCACCCTGCGGAGTACTTGAAAAAGCCGCTGGAGATCCTGCAGACGTGGAAGGGGGGGCTGGCGAGTCACGGCGCGGCTATTGGAATCGTCCTCGGTTTGCTCTATTTCAGCAGGCGCCTTCGCTCTACCGAGCCTTCTTTGACATGCGTCCGCTTGCTCGATCTCATTGCTGCTCCGGCGGCTTTCATCGGGTTTTGTATCCGGGTGGGGAATTTTTGGAATCAGGAGATTTTGGGGACTCGGACGGAGGTTCCTTGGGCGGTGATCTTTGGCCATCCGGCAGACCACAGCAGGCCAGCGCCGCGCCACCCGGTTCAGCTCTACGAGGCCTTTTTCTATCTGGGGGTGTTTTTCCTCCTTTGGGCGCTGAGCTATCAAAAAAAATGGGTTTTGACAACGGGACGGTCTATAGGACTTTTTTTGATTTTGGTGTTTGGGTTTCGGTTCTTCATCGAGTTCTTAAAACTCGAGCAGAGCCGCCTCCTCTCCTCTTCGCTCACAATGGGTCAAATTTTAAGTATACCGGCCGTTGCTCTCGGACTAGTGCTCATTTTTTGGCATGCCAAAAAATGAGAGATGGTGAATAATGGATTCAAATCAAAAAGGGAGCTTTCTATGAACTTTATGCATGTGGCGGGTCACTTAGGTGCCGATCCCGAAGTGCGCTTTACTTCATCAGGGAAAAAGGTCACGACATTGCGAGTTGCGGTCCGCTCTCGCCGAGGCAAAAATCCAACTGATAACACGATCTGGTTTCGAGTCACTTGCTGGGGTGAGCAGTGGGATACGATGATCGCTTACTTGAAAAAGGGGTCCCCCGTCATGGCTTTCGGAGAGCTCCACAAGCCTGAAATTTTTAACGACCGCGATGGCAAGCCGACCGTCTCTTTAGAGCTCACCGCGACCCACCTCGAGTTCAGCCCGTTTGGCAAACCAGGTGGCAGTGAAGGTGGTGCGCAACCTCAGCAACAACAATCGCCACTTCACGCTTCAGCGCCAGCGACGAGCCCTTATATGGCCGCGCCGGTAGCAGCAAAGCCCGAGGGGCAAACGTTCGATGACGAGGTTCCGTTTTGAAGATCTCTTTTGTGAGAGAGGAAGCGGATCTCGTGGTCATCCCTTTTTGGGATGACTTGACTGCCGCTGTAACAGAGCACCCTTTTACCGAGGAGTTGGCCCCCCTTTTGCAGGCGGGCGACTTTAAGGCGAAGCAGGGGGAAGTCTCTTGTGTTTACACTCGCGGCAAAGAGAAGCGGGTGCTCGCTTTGGGATTGGGCAAAGCGGAAAAAGTGACTTGTGAGACGCTTCGGCGTGCCTTTGCAAGCGCGATGCGCTTTGCGCATGGCAAAAAGGTAAAGCGGCTGGCTGTTTTGGTGCCACATACGCGCCTTGTCTCTGAGGAAACTGTGAGTTCGGTTGCGGAAGGGTTGGTCCTGACCAATTACGCCTTCACCAAGTTGAAGGGGGAGGCTTCGCAAAAAGAGTCTCCGACTGTTTTGGTCGAACACCTCAGTCTCATCGGTGTAAAGTGCCCTGAAGTGGTGGAAAAAATTCAGGTTGTGGCCAAGGGAATTTACCTGGTGCGCGACTGGATCAATGGGAACGCTGATGACATCACGCCCAAAATGCTCGCCGAGCTGGCTCGTTCTCTAGCCTCTTCCACTCCCGGACTCAAGGCTCATATTTTAGAGAAAAAGGATTTGGAACGAGAGAAAATGGGGTTGATTTTAGCGGTCAATCGCGCGTCGAATCTCGATCCTTATCTGATTGAGCTCTCCTACCAGGGAGACCCCAGTTCTCAAGATAAAATTGCTTTAGTGGGCAAGGGGGTCACCTATGATACGGGGGGTCTTTCCCTCAAGCCGACCGATAATATGCTCACGATGAAGTGCGATATGTCGGGTGGCGCTACCGTTTTGGGCACTGTTTATTTGGCCGCTCTGTTGAAGCTCAAGGTCAATGTGACCGCTGTCGTCCCTGCGACAGAAAATAGCATTGGCTCCAAGAGTTACAAGTTGGGAGATGTCTACCGTTCCCATTCGGGAAAAACGGTCGAAATCAACAATACCGATGCAGAGGGACGGCTTGTTTTGGCCGACGCTCTCAGCTACGCCATCCAAACGCTGAAACCCACCGCTGTAGTCGACGTGGCCACGCTCACAGGTTCCATCATCATGGCTCTTGGAGAGGAGATGGCCGGGCTGTTTGCCAATGACGAAGGACTCGCCCAAGATCTGATGGGCGCCTCGGAGAAAACAGGGGAGCAGCTCTGGCGGATGCCCCTCAATCCCGATTACAAAGACTCCCTCCGGGCCGATTTTGGCGATCTCCTCAATACAGGGGGACGCGATGCAGGTGCTATGAAAGCAGGGCTCTTCTTACAAGAATTTGTCGGCACCACTGCGTGGGCCCACATTGATTTAGCGGGTCCTGCCTACGTAAGCCGTCCGAAACACTACTGGCCGACCAAAGCGACTGGATATGGAGTGCGCCTCCTTCTGGAATTTCTCGAAAGACGTGCCCACTCATGAAATGGCTCGTCCGCTCCTCACAAAAGCTGGCCCCTTTCTTAAGGGACCAGCTCAGCCATTCTGGCAAACAGGTGCGCAAAGCACTTGAGGCCAATTTGTGTCGCGTCAATGGGAAGATCGAGCGATTTGGCTCGGCCAGTCTCCGAGCGGGAGATGCGGTAGAGATCGCCAACAACTGGAAGAGTTCTGGAGTCGTAGAAAAAGCCACTCTCCTTTATCAGGACGAGTGGTTAGAAATCGTTAATAAACCGGCTAACGTCGTTTGCGCTCCGGGGTCTTTCCCCAAAAGAGAACTCGTTCACCGCCTCGACAAGGATACGACCGGAGTCTTGCTCCTCGCAAAAAAGCGGGAGGCCACAGAGAGGCTGATGGAGCTCTTTAAGAAACGAGAGATGGTCAAAAAGTATTTGGCCCTCGTCGATGGGGTCCCTTTTAGCGAAGGGGGCGTGCGCGAGTCGCGGCTCGTTCGGAAAGGCTCTTTCCAAGGACAGACGATTTGGGGCTCTGGCGCCTCCGGGCAGACAGCAGTGACCGAGTGGACTAAATTGAGCAGCGGCAAGCAAGCTGCCTTGCTTCTGTGCGAGCCCTACACAGGACGTACCCACCAAATCCGGGTCCATTTGGCCGAGATGGGGCACCCCATTTTAGTCGACCGGCAGTACGCCTCCCACTTTCGGTGTCCGCTCTTTATCCAGAGACCCCTTTTGCACGCCGTCTCTTTGGAATTTACCCACCCCTTTACGGGTGAGAAAATCAGAGTAAAAGCCCCAATGCCACATGACCTGTCCGACGCATTGCAAAAAGCCGGGGTCCAGTATGAAGATTCTGATTGTTAAAACCTCGTCTTTGGGCGATATCATCCAGGCCTTTTCCGTTTTGGACGCCCTCAAAGACCATACAGTCGATTGGGTTGTCGAGGAAAAATTCTTAGCCCTCGTCCAGAACCACCCCCAGATTCGAAAAGCCATCCCGATCACCAGAAAAAACCTCCTTTCTTCTCTCAGGAGTGTGCGGCAAGAACGGTACGATGTCGTCTTCGATCTTCAAGGCAATTGTAAGTCGGGGTTGGTGACTCTAGCGGTTAGGGGCGCCGTAAAGGTGGGGTTTGGATGGCGCTCCGTTCGGGAGTGGCCTAATCTACTGGCCACCCATCTCCACTACGACGTCTCTCCCACGTTGAATATGCGCCTTCAGTATTTGGCCCTCATCGAAGCCTATTTGCAAAAGCCCCTTTCTTTGCCAGTGCCTCTCCCCTGTGAGAGGGAGTTTAAGACCATTATGGTCTGTCCCGGTTCCAAGTGGAAAAATAAACAGCTCCCTGCTGCGACATGGGCCCAGTTTTTAGACCAAATAGGAGAGTGCACCCTCCTCTTTGTTTGGGGAGAAGAGCCGGAGAGGGCATTTTGTGAAGAGATCCAAAGGGGGGTGTCCCGAAGGTCGGTCCTTTGTGACAAGATGACCTTCTCGGAGTGGCAACAGAAGATGAGGGAGGTCGATTTAGTTCTCGCCGTCGACTCGAGCGCCCTCCACTTGGCCGGAATGGTGGGAACCCCCAGCTTTGGGATCTTTGGCCCCTCCTCACCGGATTTGTTCAAGCCTCTCGGCCCAGAACATGGGGCCTATTGGGGGACGTGTCCTTACCAGCGCTCCTTTGTCAAAACATGCCCCGTGCTCCGCACTTGCCCAACGGGAAATTGTATGAAAGAGATCTCCGTAGAAGAGTTACTGGAAGCTTTCATAAATTTTGTTGCGATTATTTCGAATAATGATCATTCTTGAGTTAGAACCTGGAGAGGAGTGTATGACCGTCGTCCCAAGAAAATCTATGCCCGTTCTACCTAAATCTCATGAGATTGAATTGGCTGGAAAGGCATCTGCCGAGATGCGAACTTTTTTATCTGGTGGCTGGAAGGGAGATGTGCAATTTTCCCTTAGAAGGGCTACTGGAAAAGGGTCTACTGACTTTCTACTGCCCCCAGCAATTGTCGAGTTTCTGTTCAGTACTCTTCTGCATGTTGCAGACGGGAATGCTGTCACTCTTGTCCCTATTCACGCAGAATTAACGACGCAGGAAGCGGCCAATTTGCTCAATGTCTCTCGTCCTTACCTCATCCAGCTTTTGGAGAAAGGGAAGATCAAATTTCATAAAATCGGCAGGCACAGAAGAATTTTGTTTGCAGATATTCTTAAGTATCAGGAACAATCTAAGAGCAAAAGTCGTAGAGCGCAAGAAGAGCTAACCAAAGAAGCGCAGGACTTAGACCTTGGATATTAGATGTTGTCCGGATTTGTCGTTCTTTTTGATGCATGTGTTTTATATTCCGCTCCTGTGAGGGATCTCCTCTTGGAGATTGCAGTGGCAGGTCTTTTTAGGGCCAAGTGGACTGAGAGGATCCATGATGAATGGATGTACAATCTCATCAGGAAAAGACCGGATTTGGCACCTGAAAGACTAGAAAGGACTCGCAGGTTGATCAATGAGAGTGTTGAGGACTGTTTAGTTGAAGGGTACGAGCACCTGTGTCCCCATCTTGAGCTACCTGATCCAGACGATCGACACATTCTTGCTGCATCTATCAAAGGGCAAGCACAGATGATTGTCACATACAATCTCAAGGACTTCCCTGTGGAAGTCCTTGAGAAATATGGCATCGAGGCGCAGCACCCTGATGATTTTTTTCTCAATCAAAGCGACCTGCATCTCCCCGTTTTTCTTACGGCGGTGAAAAATTGTAGAAGTCGAATGAATAATCCAGCAAAGACATCGGGTGAATATCTCGAGATTCTACGAAAACACTCGCTTGTGAAAATTGCTGAGTTTTTGGAAAGTTATATTGAGCTTATTTAGAGCATTTGTATCAGCTGCTCAAAGTCGATGTGCTTCTTCACCACTTTGATTGCCTCATCGATTTTTTCGGTGTCTTCTTTCCGGATCTTGGCTGTGTGATCGTGGATCATTTTAAGCGCAGCGAAGCTGGTGACGGGGGTGAAGAGGGTGGGGATTTCCGCTTTTCGGATCTGATCCATGAGGCTCTCGGATGGGGGCGCTTTGCCCGTTAGGATCAGGCCAATTTCTAGGGGGGCTTGGGAGTGGGAGATCTTGAGATCCCAGAAGCGCGAGAGGGTGGCCAGGACGATGTCTTCGCGGGATGCGGGGGTGATGAGGAGCTCTTGCTTGAGGAGCGCCGTCCGGTAGATTTCAACGGAAGAGGCAATCAGGCGGATGCCGTGAAAGTGGCGCAGACGGTAGGCCTCTCCAGCAAAGAGCTTGGTGTGAAAAAGGTGCTCAAAATCGCTCATCGTGGGGCTGCTAAGGAGCTCATCGAAGGGGATGGCGCCGAGAAGGGGGACGTTCCACCGCTTGAGCGCTTTGGCAATGTACTCCAAGATCATTTCCCTTTTTTCGGGAAGGACTCGGTTCAAAATCACTCCGGCGACTTTAGCTCCCTGTTTTTCACACTGCACGTAGTTGAGTGCGAGTTCATCAAAGCTAGAGCCGAGGCCCCCTGAGGCGACGAGAATTACAGGGGCCCCCAGCATGGCTGCGACCTGCGCGTTATTCAGATCGACAATTGACCCCACTCCTGTATGGCCCGTCCCTTCTAGGACAGTGACTTCATGCCTTTGAGAGAGCGCCTCAAAGGCGGTGGTGATTTTTGAGGTGAGCTGTCCGTGATGGACTTTCCCATCGAGGTAATCGCGGGTAAAGCCGCGGGGAAATAGGACGGGACTCATCTCAGCTAAGGAATCGGTGAGATGAAATTGCGATTGAAAGAGGAGCACGTCTTTGTCGACGTGGAGCCCTTCTTCTGTTTCCACATGCTCTTGACCGACCGGTTTCATAAAGCCGACAGACGAAAACCGCTTCTTTAGGCCTGCTACAAGTCCCAGACAGGTGGTGGTTTTCCCTACGTTTTGTCCCGTCGCTGCAACAAAAAAAGTTTTCCCTTGCATGATTTTATTTATATCACAGTTGTTGCGTAAAAATAAATAAGTAATTAGAGAGGGTTTAGGAGGTGGTTATGTTGAAGAAGATTGTTCTGGCGCTATTTGGTCTGGCATTTGCCTTTTCCATGACTTCTTGCAAGTACGAAGATTCTCCTTCTGATGAAAAGAAGAACGACAAAACCCATTCAGAAAAGCACCACGACCGTTGGTAAATAGAACACCCTCTAAGTATCAGAGTCGGCGACGGCTTTCATAACCGTCGTGAGGATGCCGAAAGAGACCGTGGATGAAGTCGATAATTTTAACAATCCTTTAAACGTCTTCATCACTTTGGGAAGTACTTTCTCTTTTACCTTTTTAGCACTGGTCGTTGCGATTTTTCTCCCTCCCAAATAGCCGGAGACGGCAGGGAGGATGAGGCTCGCGAAGAATGAGAAGGAGGGCGAGGGATCTACGTAGTGGGCTGCGTAACTGGCGCAGACAAAGCCGGCGGCTGCGACGGCGGAGGTTTTCATGAGGGAACGCGACGGGCGATCTCCGAGCTTCCACCAGTGGACGAAGCTGGGGATTTGGTGTCCTGCGCCGACGACCGCTCCTGCTAGTTGCAAAGAAAGGGAGGGGGAGTAGAGGTTGGTGGCTAAGCTGGAAACCGCTCCAGCGCTCGCTAAGCCAATGGCCCCTAACGTGGAAGGGGTGGTGTGGAGGATTTCTTCTCTTTCTAGTGTGGTGGATGTTAGAATGAGCTCGCCGCAGAGCTTTCTGACAGTGGCCATGGTTTGATCAAGAGCTGCGTATTTTTCTCCGCGCACTTCTATGGCTTGGGAGAGAGAGTTATCTAAAAATCGTCCCAGATCGGTTTGCGTCTCTTTAAACTCGGCTCGAGCCTGCTGGTGAAGCTGGGTGTGTTGGGTATGGAGAGAGACAATGGTTGCTCTTAGCCTCTCGGTATGTCGGAGTTGAGATTCCCCTTTTTGGCGCACAAAGGCGGCTCTCTCTTGGTCCTGGAAGAATTTCCCTAAGGGGCGATCCCAAGTGAACTCGGTTTCCACAAGAGGCTGGACGTTTCCTAGCCGGGGGTCTGCGAGCCGTTCTTGAATGAGCGCCAGCGTCGCAAGGGCCTCCCTCTGTTTGAGCATCTCTTTGATCCGGCTGTGAAAGAGGTGGATGAAATGGGACAGGTCTTCCACTTCCAGTTGTCCGGAGGAGTATTGGACTTTGAGTTGGTCGCTGGCGGTAGAGAGCTCGGTGAGAGATTGCCTTACCTCGGTCACGGTGCATAGCTCTATATTGGGGTGGATTTGGTCTCTCATTGTCTCAAGGCTCTGGACCATGGCTTTTTGAGCGGAGTATTCAATCTGCCACTTTTTGAGCCTTTCAAGGGTGTCGGTTAAGTCTTTGATTTTTTCAAAGAGGGGATACAGAGTCCTCTGGAGACTTTCTTTATAAGAGGCGTCGAGTTGTAAGAGGTGATTTTGGAACGCCCTTTCTCGGTTGCCTAAGGTTTCAAGTCCTTGTGCAAGAGAGGCAATTTCGGGAAGAATTTCTTCGTCGCGACGTACTTTTTCTGCCATAGGCACTAGAAGGGCGGTCGCTAACTTGGGATTGAAGAGATTCCTTACTCCCTCTTTTTGGATTGTGAAGGCCTTTTCTGCGAGGGCCTCTTTTTCTGGAGAGATCCCAAGGACAATATCGTTGACCGTATCGCCGACCAATTTACTAAAAAGGCCAAGGGCTTCCCTTTCTAAATCTTCGGCCCCTTTATTGACTTGATTTTCGAGGTCCTCCAAAGAGGTGTTTTCCTGCCGAAAGGGGGCATTGCAGAGCGTTAAAATCTGTGAGAGGATCTGTTTCGTATTATTCGGATCGCGGACGTATTGTAAGACAAAGCGGCAGACGGTGTGCAGCCCCCCTTGGATCGCTTCTTTCTCTTGCATATTGAAATCTTCCTCTTCTCGGTTTCGAATCTCTTCCTGTAGCCTTGCGAGGATGACTTTCAATTCTCTTTCATTGG
>CAIVVG010000052.1 GCA_903909295.1 uncultured Chlamydiae bacterium | reverse complement strand
TGCAAAAGAAAAAGAAGCTCGCTTCGCTTTGCCAAAAGTGGAATTTGTCTACCTGATTTTGCAGCGGTCGTGCTCTGAATACTCTTGCCGCACTTGCTCTAAGATAGCGGCGTCTGGAGGGCACGGCTGGATGTTCCACACTTCGCCTGCGTACTTCCGGATCGAGCCGTCTGTCGAAAAACTTCCCATCCCGGCTATATTCAAAATCGCCAATTCGGCCCACCGGTTTGGTTGGAGGAATAGCTCCTCTACCTTTTTTTGGGTTTCGTAGTAGGGGCGCAAGTCCTTGAGGACGCGGAAGGTGTCATTTTCAACCAGTCCTTGGTGGATTTGCTCAAAGACCGCCGCCTCTTCGCGGGTTTCTGCGAAGGTGCCCTCTTTGAGGCTGTCTACTGCGCGGCGGATAGCTTCATCTTGAGAGTAGATGTCCCAAGCTCGGTAGGGCTGCTGGTTTTGCTCGGCGGTGTTGCCAAAGCGGAAGGGCCAAGCCTCTTTTCCAATGGCGCGGCTCATTTCGATATTCGCTCCGTCTTCTGTCCCGATGGTCAAGGCGCCATTGATCGCAAGTTTCATATTGCTCGTTCCGGAGGCTTCCCAGCCGGCGGCGGAGATTTGCTCTGACAAGTCGGCTGCGGGGATGATGATCTCCGCTTTGGAGACATTGTAGTTTTCGACGAAGGCGACGCTGAGCCAATGGCAAATTTCTGGATGGGAGCGGAACTTGCGCGCGATGGCATTGATGAGCTGGATGATTTCTTTGGCCTTGACATAGCCGGGGGCGGCTTTCCCTCCGAAGACGCTTAAGCGGGAGACTGTTCGCGCTTTTGGATTCTCCAAGAGCTCTTGGTAGACCCAAATGAGATGGAGAGCTCCCATGAGCTGTCTTTTGTATTCATGGAATCGCTTGATCTGTACGTCGAAGAGGCTGTCTGCATTGAGCAGGCAAGGAGGGCAGATGATTTTTCCTTCAGAGCCTCGAAGGGGGTTTTCCCGTTTGAGGAAGTAGAGGAGATCTTGTTTATTGGCCTTTTTGATCGCTAAAAATTCTTCTTGGGAAGCTTTGTCTTTGGCAAAGGGGGCCAGTTTTTTGAGCTCTTCAAACTCAACGATCCACCGAGAGCCGATGCGGCGCGAGATAAAATCGGCCAAGCGGGGATTGGCATGGAGAAGCCATCTTCGCTGCGTAATCCCGTTGGTGATATTGATGAATTTTTCAGGGAACATGTCATAAAAATCGGGGAAGAGCTGATGTTTTAAGATCTCTGTGTGGAGCTCTGCTACGCCGTTGACCTTGTGGGATCCCAAGATCGCCAAATGGGCCATTCGGACTTGCCCCCCTTCGATGATCGATAGGCGGCGCACTTTTTCTTCATCGCCCGGAAAGCGGTCCCGCACCCGATTGCAAAACTCCAGGTTGAGTTTTTGAATGACCTGGTACTGGCGGGGCAAGAGATATTGCATGCGAGCCTCTTTCCACTCCTCGAGTCCTTCGCGCAGGACCGTGTGGTTGGTATAGCTGCAGCAAGCTTGGCAGGTCTCCCAAGCTTCTTTCCAGGAGAAGTTGTAGTTCTTCGTCAGCGTCCGGACGAGTTCGGCAATGATGAGAGCGGGGTGGGTATCGTTGATTTGGATCCGCACTTTGTCTGCAAACTGGGACAAATCGCCGCAATTGCGCAGTTGCCGTCGGATGATGTCTTGCAGAGAGGCTGAGACGAGCAAAAATTCTTGTTTGAGCCGAATTCTCTTGCCCATTTCATTGTTTTCATTGGGGTAGAGAACGTCTGTGAGCGAGGTGTTTTCAGCGGCTTGATCGAGGAGCCCTGCGTTGTAGCGCTGCAACGCAAAGTTGCGCGGAGACTCTTTGGTCGACCAGAGGCGCAAGGTGAGGACCGACATGCTCGGCGTGTTAGAAAAACCGACAATCGGCACATCGAAGGGGAGTGCCCGTACTTCCTCTGCGTTGTGGAGAAGGGTTACGTCATCGCCGTGTTTATTTTTCGCCTCTATCGGCGTCCCCGCAAAGTGGACGCTTGCGGCGTAACCATCGCGCCGGACTTCCCAAGGGTCGCTGTTGAGGAGCCAGCAGTCGGGTTTTTCGACCTGAACTCCATTCCAGATTTCCTGTTCAAAGATCCCATACTGGTAGCGTAGGCCGTAGGCCGTTGCGGGGAATTGTTCGGTGGCTAGCGAGTCGAGAAAACAAGAGGAGAGGCGGCCTAATCCTCCATTGCCGAGACCTGGATCGGGTTCGCAAGAGATGAGCTCGCCCAGATTGCGCCCCATCTTGGTGAGGACCGCCCGCACCAATTCCCAGGCATTGAGGTTGGTGATGTTATTGCCCAAGAGGCGGCCCGGCAAATATTCCATCGAGAGAAAATAGGCCATCCGAGGTTTCTTTTTGGTGAACGTCTCGAACGTCGAGGTCCAGTGCATCATCAGCTCTTCGCGCAAAATCGCACAAAAAGCCTGATAGAACTCCTCGATGGAGGCCTGTTCGCAAACCCGCCCGCTATTGGTGATAATGAAGTGCCGGATCTTTTGAACCAGCACCTCTGCCTGGGAATCGATGTCCATGTCCCTAGATATATCTTATTTTCGGATATCGTAAAATGTTAAAGAAGCCCCTTCGTTGCGGATGGGGTCAACGGGGCAAGATCCGGCGATGAGAGCATGTTCATTCAATCGCAAGAGAGCTGACACAGAGTCTTTGCCCTGAGGAAGCGAATGGGAACTCGCTTGAGAACGGATGTCCCAAAGTCGGACAATCCCGTCGTCTCCGCCGCTTGCAAACGAATGGGAGCCTAACGGGGCAAGGGCCCAAATTCTTCCCTGATGTTGTTTAGCGCTGAATACAACCTTGGATTGGGGCAAATCCACTACCTGAACCTGGCCCTGGAAGGAGCCCACTGCCACTTGAGTCTCTGAGAGTCGGGTTAGATCTGAAATAAAAGCTCTCTGTTTGCTCCTCTTTTTCTCTTCCGCGAGAACCGTTTTTTTCTTCTCCCAACGAGCGGCCTGTTTTTGCCACAACTCTACACTGGCTCCCACAACAGTTAGCAACCTGTCTTTGTCCAAAGGATGGACTCGATAGACCCAGTCATTGGAATGGGCCTTCGTGAAGGATACCGATCTCCCTTCAATGGCATTGTATTCGGCAAAGCCGGTGGGAAGGCCGACGAAAAGGCCTGGTCTACTTGGATCGAGCGAGGGGGCTATGCAGCAAATTCTTCTCTGGTTTTCCTTTTTACTGTAGTGGGCTGCTTTGGGGAGTCGGATAGAGAGAGGCTTCACGTACTCGCCAGCTGCATTCCAGAGATAGACTTGTCCCGACCTCTCTCCTGTAGCGAAATAGTCACCGTTAAGCCCGCCAATTGCCGTTGTCCACTCCTCTGTATCGGTTTCTCTCGGTTCCACTTCTCTCATTGCGCGCACGACGTTTCCTTCCGAGTCCCTCAAATAAATCGAGCGGTCTTTAGAAATTGTAACGAAGGTGCTGTCAGAGAGTCTATGCAATCCGTGAATATCACCCCAATGAGCCCTGGCGACCTGGTGATACACTTGAGGGGAAAGGGGCAGTACACTTTGCGCGACCGCGTCCACGCGAGCGGGAAGAACGAGGAGATACTCTGGGATGTTGGGAGTATATTTACCCATCCAAGCGTGTTTGATATCAAACCCCTTTTTCAAGAAAAAGATCAGGGAATCTTGTTTCGTGTTGCTCACCGTTACGTGAAAAGACTCGGGGCGAAGATGACGCAGTTGCGTTTCCTCGATCACCTTATTGAGAAGAGCAGAGCCAAGCCCGCGGCCTGAATTATTGTCGGAATCCACGACAAAGAGCGATTTGATCTCCACACTTTTTTTGATCCCATACTCCCGAAATTCATCGCTGAGGACCGTTTTGAAAACAATCACTCCGAGGGGGTTGTTGTCTTTATAGAGGAGAAACCCGGTCCGGTCTTCCCCGCGAGCGATCTGTTGCAAAGCTTTTTCTTGAGGGCCATAGAGAGGAACGAGAACGCGTTCAAAAATTTTTTTGGTGGCGTCCATACAAGGACTCCCAGCTGCCATCGGATGAAATATCCCTGGCACAGACAAACTCACGGCAGACATTCAATTATCCTTTTTTTAAATCCCAAAATGAGAGCATTGCTTTTTCTTCTGATTCTCGCACTGCATCGGGGCAAGATCCCGAAATCAATAAATCCTCCTGAGGACTTAGCAAGACAGAAACGCGTGCAGGTTGATCCACATTATCTCGGAGCGTCATCACCGATTTTTTTGGATTGCGCAAATCCCAGAGCTTGATGGTCCCATCATCTGCACAGCTTGCAAAGACAGAAGCGGTCACATTTTCAATGGTCCAAACCCTCTTTTGATGTTCTTTGGCGCTCATGACGATCTTGTGCGCTTCGAAATCATAGACTGACACATAGCCATTGAAAATGGACAACCCCACCCAAGAGGCGCGCTCTCGAAGAGGAGTGAGCGCAGAAATAAAAGAGCGATGCTCACCTCTTTTTGCTCCCTCTTTCACTAAAAGGGAAGCCCGCCATCCCTCCCTGTCCTGTTCTAAGAGATCCACTCTTCCCCCCGTCACGACGAGGAGAGCAGCTTCTCGGATGGGATGAATGGCATAGACCCAATCGTTCTCGCTCGTCTGGACCTCCCCCATCTTATGAAAGTCCCTTCCTCCCTGCACGGTAAATTGTGTGGGCCATCCTGCCAAAAATCGAGCGCCCCCAAAATCAGCTAAGCAATTGACCCGTTGCCAATTGCGCTGCTTACACCGATGCTCCTCTGCCTGGCGAGCGGGCCTGCGAAGAACATTGAGCTCGTTGCCCTCCACATCCCACAGATGGATATATCCATCTCTTGTTCCGCTGAGCCATCGATCGCGGCCTAGAGGGGCGAGTGCCGTAATCCAGCTGTGGTAGTTGATCACTCCGGGATCATAGATCACACTCACTAACTTGCCGTCGAGATCCCATTTCTTCAGGGATCCATCCTTAGACCCGGTGACAAACGTCCGATCTGGCAATGGTAAAAGAGCGTGAATATCATCCGCATGAACATTGTGCACTTCTCTGATCTTTTGGTATACTGCTGTTGCTGCCGCCATTTATATCACCCGAATTCCAATGCCTAAGACACCCAACTCTTTTTCCTTCGCTTTGTAGCCGGGAAAGGAGTGGTAGATCTGAATACCCTCTTCAAGGTTGGAAAGGCCTGGTAAACAACGGGCAATCCCTTCTTGCAGAAGCATCTCACGAAAAGAGCGATACTCTTTGTTGTAAACGACCTCTGCACGCATCGTGCGGTCATCTTCGGAGATGAACTCAATGAGATCTCCTGGCTGCAGAGCAGCAAGTTCCGGTTTTTTCAACCGCCCCTCCACTGTTTTCGCTCCGCTGGCAATCGCCTGAAAATAGGGGAGCTTCAGCCTGAGTTGAGGAGTCATTGTTTCACCTGAATTTGAATCGCGAGAACACCCGATTGAGCCGCTCTTTGCGCATAACCCGGAATCCGGTCATAGATCTGTTTTGCGTCCTCAAGAGAGCGAGCCGATGGAATGCACTTTTTAAACCCTTCTGTCTCAAGCAATGCGTTAAAAGAGCTATAGCGGTTTACTTGAAGAACCGAGCAAGTCACAGAGCTTCGGTGGTTGAAAAAACGGATCTCGGAGCCTGCCTGAATGCCGAAAAACATCCCCGCATTGATTCTCCCTTCAACGGTCTTTTCTCCTCGCTCAATCTGACCCAGATAGGGATCTTTGAGTGTGGCTTCAAGGGCTTGTGTTTTTCTGGCTGCTTTGAAGAAAGGGCGCCGAGAAGGGACCGCACTTTGTACAGGGGGGGACTCTTCATGCTTTCTTTTGGCGACGAGCGATTTTTCAAGGCGCACAGAAGATGCATCGCTATCAGCAGTTTCACGAAACCCCTCCGCTTTGAAGAACTTTAAGGCTTGAGCCTCTGTTTTATCGACATAAATGGATACAGAACGGGGCTTTAACTCTTGGCCCATCTCTAGGAGTTCTTCGAGGACTGTAGTAGAGAGAGGAGATAGGTGCGTGATTTCAAGCTTCCCATCGATCAGCTTGTTTTGATAAGCGAGGGCTCCTGAGCAGCGCTGATTCTCGAAAATCAATCTGCACTTGGTTGCCCCTGTTTCGATGCCTTGGACCCATTGTGGGTGTCCGCCAAGAAGAGTCTCGAGGGTGGCCATTCTTTCTGGGTGGGACCGAACTGGTTTGAATGAAATGGAGCTTGACATAAGAATCCTTTGTTTAAGACGGAGGATTCTAGCGTCTTATTTCTTTTTGAGCAAGGCAAGAAAAATAAGTGGACTTTGTGAGATGTCTCGTCTACACTCGCCATGCGATGGTAAATCATTATTTGTTATTGGCTCTGATTTACGCAGGGGCTCTCGTGGCAGAGGAGCCTCTTTTGAAAGGGGTGCTCTTGCACGGACTCAGCACAGATGTCCGTGAAACGGAGTTAGAGAGTGTCGCAGGGGTACAAACTACAGTCGACCTTCCCGGGGAGATTTCCGCACTAGAAGAGATCCTCGCCCGTTATTGGGGACGCCCTTTTACAGACGCTTCGATCGCAGCGATCCAACAAAAGATCATCGAGTATTACCGCTCGCATAACCGACCTGTTGTTGACGTAGAGATCCCTCCCCAAGTCGTGGAGAGCGGCGTTCTACAGCTCGTGATTTATGAGAGCCGCTTAGGAAAAGTGCGCTCTTTTGGGAACCGCCATTTTAGCAACCGATCGATTGAGCAAGCCGTTCGCCTTAAAAAAGGGGAGCGGATCCAGACAGACGTTCTCGTCGCCGATCTCAATTGGCTCAATAAAAATCCCTTTCGCACCACCGAGCTCGTGTTCACCCCCTCCGAAGAAGATGGCTATACAGACATCGAGCTCGTCACACAAGACCGCCTCCCTTGGCGCTTTTACACGGGCGGAGACAATACAGGGGTTGCCCAATCGGGACAGAACCGCTGGTTCGGCGGCTTTAACTGGGGCAACTGCTGGGGACTCGGCCACATCGTCACCTACCAATTTACGACCGGCTCTTCTTATGAGCAATTTTGGGCCCACTCGCTCAACTACACAGCGCCCCTCCCCTGGCACCACACCCTCGATGTCTACGGCGGCTATGCAGAAGTGGAAGCCCTAGTGGATAAAGTGGGCCCTGTGATCGCCCACGGCACCAGTGCACAAGCTTCGGCCCGCTACGAAATACCCCTTCCTCCCGCCCCCTCCACCCTCCTTGGAATCACCGGCGGATTGGACTGGAAGTGGACGAATACAAACCTCCTGAACGGAGAGATCCAAATCATTGGAAAAAGGGTGAACGTAACCCAGCTCATGGTCGGCTACCAATCGGGCATTGAACTGGGTGGGATCAAGACCTCTTTAAAAATGGAACTCTTCGGCTCTCCCGGAGCCTGGCTGCCCGACCAAGAAAACTCCCATTTTGCAAGCCTCCGTCCCGGAGCCAAAAACGTTTACCTCTATGGACGCGCGTCGCTCGCTGCAACAATCCGCTTGCCCTACGCCTTTAGCTTTGATCCCACCGTTCGCTGCCAGCTCTCGACCGCCAACCTCCTTGCGAGCGAGCAAATGGGAGTCGGCGGCTACAACTCTGTTCGCGGCTACGAAGAACGAGAAGTCAACGGCGATAACGCACTCATCTTGAACGGAGAAATCCGAACACCCCCGTTGAGCATCTTCAGGTGGTTTGACTCCACGAGAAAACACCTCAAAGACGACCTCCGGTTCCTCGTCTTTGCCGACTACGGCTACGCGCGCAACCACTTGAGAATAGGGGACGAGCCCCTCTCCTACTCCCTCATCGGAGTCGGACCCGGAGTGCGCTACGTCATCCACCGTTACTTCACCGCCCGCTGCGATTACGGCTGGCGCCTCCATAACCTCAACCTCCCCACACAGCGCTCCGACCACAAAGTCCACTTCGGCCTTATTTTAAGTTGGTAGGTTCTCCAAATAGAATCTTGTACATTTAGGGGAAATACGGGTGAAAAAAAGGAATTTGGAGAGCCAACTTCGAGAATACGGAGAGCTGTTTGAGTTTGTTCCAAGACACGCCGAAGTAAAGGAAGCGAATGTGGTCAATAACCCAGTTCCCCATTGTGGATAAGATGTCCCAAGTATTTGACGGGTAGAAGAGGAGCGCCGACACAACCATGGCCAAGAGAGTCAAGCAGACTGTCACAAATCGAGGGTCGGTGGCAACTCTGACAAAAAGGGCCCTGAACTCATAGACAACCAAGCGAGCCAGTTCCCAATTTGCTCCGGTCGATTCAGCGGGATACTGTTTCTCACTTCAATAGATTCTTTCCTAAGAGCAAAACGGAGATTGCTCTGAAAACGGGACAACGCCATCACTTACCTCAATTTGTAAAGGCCCAGTTTACGCATGATGAATATTTTCTTGCAGTAAAAAATTGAATTTGTGGTAGTCTTCGATCCAAAAAAAAAGGTTGTGATGACTACAGAAATTGATGTTTGTTCCTCAGGTTCCGTGGAGGGATGTTACTACGAAGAGCTGAGTGAACTCCAGGAAGTAGACGAAAAAGTCTCGCGGCTTGTGTTTCCCGAAACTCGTCGCTCTTATAGACAAGTCGGAACATCTCCCCACTTTGCGCATCATCAGATGTCCAAGATTTCTTCTCATAAGAAAGGGAAAAAATCACAAAGTTTTTGGAAAAAGTACAAAAAAATAATCATCATCACGGGCGCAATCATAGTAACGGCTGCTGCGGTTGCCGCGATAACCATTGCTTCAGCGGGAACAGCGACCGGCGCTGCTACAGCAGGGGGTGTCGCCGTGTTGAGCGGTTTATCAGAGGACAAACAAGAGAAGGAAAAGTCTCCGCCTTCCCAAGCACCTGCTCCCAGCTCTTTTGCTCCTCCGGCACTCCCGATTCCGCCGATAGAACCCAAAATTGATTTTTCTTATCAGCCAGATTTCAATGCCAGTTACCCCCCGAGCTGCCCTGTGCCGTTCCAACTGGAACCCATTTTCCCTCAAGCCTCTTATT
>CAIVVG010000051.1 GCA_903909295.1 uncultured Chlamydiae bacterium | reverse complement strand
GGGATTGAGAATGTCTCCCTCTATCTCCGCTCTCATGAGGAGTGGAGCTGGGTGCCAGAAACTCCCCGCTTGATCGTCTATAATCTCGGGTACTTACCTCGAAGCGATAAGTCGGTGACAACGCTCACAAAAAGCACTCTCCTCAGTTTGGAAAATGGGATGGGGGTTTTGGCCGAGGATGGCGCGATCTGTGTGACGTGCTATCCGGGTCATGCTGAGGGAGAGAGGGAGGCGGCTGCGGTCTTGGAGTGGGCGGCGAGATGGGATGTGGAGACGTATGTGTGGTCTAAAGAGAAGTCCCCTTTTGTCCTATTCTGTAAGAAGGGTAAAAATGGGCTCTGAAACCCAGGAGCAGCCGAGGGGGATTTGGGGTTTGACAGAGCCGTGGTAATCGGAGCCTCCCGTGGCGATCCAGTTCTTTTCTTTTGCGATTTTTAGCCAGGGTTTTTCGAGCTCTTTGTGGAGGTTGCCGTAATGGCATTCGATCCCGTCAAAGGGGAGGCTGAGGAGCTGGCGTAAAAAGGCCCCTTTGCGCAAGAAGTGGGGATGGGCCAAAACGGCTTTCCCTCCGATTTTGTGAATCAGTTCTATTGTCTCTTGCGGTGTATACTTCAGCCCACAAGTATAGCAGGAGGCCCCTTCCTTGAGGTACCGCTCAAAGGCTTCGTAGGCGGATGTGACGTACCCTTTTTGGACGAGTAGCTGTGCGATATGGGGTCTTCCTACGGTTCTTTTGGCGCGGGTTTTAAGGGCATACTCGTAGAGTTCTTCTTCTGTAATCGCGATTTTTCTTTGCGCCAGCTTTTGCACAATCCCCCGATTTCTCTCTCGGCGCCGTTCCTGCATCTCTGCAAGGTGGCGGTGGAGAAGGGGGGCAGAAAGGTCGATGCGGTAAGCGAGGAGGTGGACCGATTGTTGGTTCAGTTCAGTGGAGAGCTCGATGCCCGGTAAAATACGAATATCCAGCTCCGCCGCCTTTGCAAATAGTTCGGGTGTGTAGGCTTCAATCGTGTCGTGATCCGTGATTGAAAGGCCTTGCAACCCCACCTGATGAGCGAGCTGGAGCAGAGCGAGGGGATCGTCGGTTCCATCTGAGCAGTTGGTATGAGTATGAAGATCGGCTCTAAACATAGAACCGCACTTCAGGCTCCAAGTGGATGCCTGTTTTCTTAAGGACCGTTTTTTGTATAACACCGATGAGCTCCAGCACATCTTTCGCCTGGGCGCCTCCCACATTCACGATGAAGTTGGCGTGTATCTCAGACACTTTCGCTCCTCCCACCTGCACTCCTTTCAATCCACACTGCTCGATGAGCGCTCCTGCCGATTTTCCTTGGGCCGGATTCCGAAAAATACAGCCGGCACTTTTCTCTTTGTAAGGTTGTGTCTTGAGGCGGTAATCGACAATTTCCAGCTGTTTTTGGCGCGCTTGCCCGCAGGACCCCAACCTAAAGGTCGCGGCCAAAATCACCCCTGGTAGAGTTTGAAAGGGGGAGGTGCGATACCCGTACTGGAGCTCGGCGCGAGTCCATGTTTCCTCTCTTCCGTCGGGATGCATATAGTGGACCGACTCGAGAGAAGTTGCTGTCTCTTGACCATTGGCTCCCGCATTCATAAACACCGCACCGCCGACCGTCGCTGGAATCCCCGAGGCAAACTCCAATCCGGAAAACCCCTTGCGGGCGCTTTGCACGCCGAGCAGGGCAAAAGAATACCCCGCTCCTACCTTTACGGAAGTAGGGTGCCACTCACAAAAACTGATTTTATTAACGATGACTACCCCCTCAAATCCTCGGTCAGAAAAAAGACAGTTAGATCCTTTCCCTACAACTAAAAACGGGAGAGATTTTGTTTGAGCAAAGAGGAGGGCTTCTCTCAGTTCCGGCAAAGTCGTCACTTCGACGAGGTGCTGAATCGGACCGCCGATGCCAAAGGTGGAAAATTCACTTAAGCGTCGCTGGCTCTGCAACTGTAATCCCATACCTCTTCTTGTATACACTATCTAAGATGGCGTTGACAAACTGAGAACTTTCAGGGGTCCCAAATTTACGGCACAAGCGGATCGCTTCTGCAATCGCTACTTTATGGGGAATTGTGTCATCAAAGAGGAGTTCGAAAAACCCGAGGCGGAGGATGGTCTTTTCAACGCGGGAGATTCGTTCAAAAGAATATTCCAGAGAGGTCTCTCGGATCAGGGCGTCGATTTCATCTTGTTTCTCGCGGACAGATCGCATACGAGTCGTGGCGTCGACCATGATCCGCTTGGTCACCTTCAATTCATGCATCATGAACGGGATCATCTCCTCATCCGTGGTCCCATCAAAATCACCACTATAGAGGAGCTGGAATACGATTTCTCGAAACTTTTGAGGAGCTAGCGACATGGCAATGAGTCTACCAGATTCTCCCTTATCTCGCCTACTCCCAAAAAAAAGATTGCCCAAGAGCCCCCCAATCTGGTAAAACGAAGTGTTACGGATTTCGGGAACTTAAATTTGTGCTAGCTGTATTCCTCGACACCGAGGCGAACGGTCTTAACCATAAGACCCACAAGATCTTAGAAGTAGCTCTCCAGATTGTCGACCTAAAAACAGGCGAAAAAAAAGGGGAATACCAGACCGTTTTGCGCCAGACCGCCGAGGCCTGGGAACGGAGCGATCCGGAGAGCTTGCGCATCAACGGATTTACTTGGAACGAGGTCGCCCAAGGGAAGTCGGCCCGGCTCGCCTCTCAAGAAATCATTGATCTCCTTGCCCAATTGGGCATTCGGCGTAAAAAAGCCGTTTTTATCTGTCAAAACCCCTCTTTTGACCGGGCTTTTTTCTCCCAGCTCATCGACGCCGATACACAAGAACTTCTCAGCTGGCCCTACCACTGGCTCGACCTGGCCTCGATGTACTGGGCCATTACGCTCCGCCAGGCAAAGCAGGGAGAAGGTCCTCTCCCTTGGGAGACGGGCGTTTCTAAAGACAATATCGCGGCCAAGTACCACCTGCCAGCTGAGGAGAAGCCCCACCGAGCGATGAATGGGGTAGCCCATTTGATTCTTTGTTACGAGGCCGTCGTCGGCTGGGCAAAGAAAAACTAACCACAGAGCCCGGTACGAGGCTCTGTGGTTATCTTCTTCCCTTCAGTAGCTCATTTTGTCGAGGCGCACTTTCCCTCGAAAAATGTGGTAGACCCACATCCCATAACCCAGGACAGCAGGAACCCCGATCGCCACGATGATCAAAAGGATCTCCAGCGTGTCTCTTCCTGAAGAGGCATTATAAATCGTCAAACTGTGCACTTCTGGATTCAACGTAGAGTAGACAATCGTGGGAAAGGTCCCCAGTCCAAACAGGGTCAGCAAGAGGGCGATGGTTCCACAAGAGGAAATAAAGGCCCATCCGTCATTATTTTTCCTAATTTGGCGAGGGATATTGAGCATGGCAATGAGAGCTAAGAGGGGGAAAATCACCAAATAAGGGCGATCGGAAAAGCGTTTGAGCATGTGGGGCGACTCAACCATCGTTAAGCAGGTCGTCACAGAAAACCAAAAGAAAAAATGCAAAATCGCTGGATTGATCCAACGGCGGACAACTTGGTGGGTCTCCCCTTCTGTCTTCATGCACAGATAGATCGTTCCATGCATGGCAAAAAGAGAGGTCGCGGTAATCGCCACTGCCACGGTGTAGACATTGAAAAAGTCGGAAAAGCTGCCGACAAAATCTTGAGCGCCATTCAATGGCACTCCGATGATCATATTGCCCAAGAGGAGCCCCATAACTAAAGAGACTAAGATACTGGCTCCCGAAAAGACCACATCCCAAAAAGAGCGCCATCTGGAAGAGGGGCGCTTACTGCGGAATTCGATGGCGACAGCCCGGAACATCAGCCCTGCGATCAGAAACATCAGAAGGGAATAAAAACCTGAAAAAATCGTTGCATACGCATTTGGAAAGCCGGCAAAGAGCCCTCCCATCATGATCACGATCCATACTTCATTGCCGTCCCAAAAAGGGCCGATCGAATTGAGGAAAATGCGCCTTTGGTCGTCTGTGCGGGCAAAGAGGTGGAGGGCTCCGACTCCGAGGTCAAATCCATCGAGGACGGTGTAGAACAAAATCGAAATGGCGATGACGGCATACCAGAGAGTTTGGAGTTCTACTAAAGTCATTCCACCACCTGCCCTGGATAGCGATACATTTCTTCGGGAGTGTCGATCAGATCGGGTCCATGCTTGATCTTCCGGTCGAGGAGGAAGATAAAGAGGATAAACAGCGTCGTGTAAATCACAATGAACATAATGATCGAAGCGAGGACTTGGAAGCTGTTGATGGAGGTCGAGACGGCGTTTACCGTCCGGAGCTGGTGCCAAACGGCCCAGGGCTGGCGGCCCATTTCAGCGGACATCCACCCTGCTTGCTGTGCAATATGGGGGAGGATGACCGAACCGATCATAGCCCAGAGGAGCCACTTTTTGTTTTCCAAAGTGCCCCGTTTCCAAAACAACATCCCGAGTCCAGCGATCAGAACCATCAGACACCACATCGCCACCATGATGTGGTATGTTTGGAATACGACGGGGACGTTGGGCCATTCGTCGCGAGGGATTTGGTCCAAGCCGGTCACTGGTGTGCGGGAGTTGTGATAAGTGAGCCAGCTGAGTCCGCCAGGAATTTTCCACGAGTGGACTTCTCTCGTCTTTCCATCCACCCAGCCGCCGATCGAGATCGGGGTGTAAGGCGCTGTTTTATAAATCCCCTCAAAAGCGGCTAATTTAGCCGGTTGGTGGCGGGCGATGAGGCGGGCGCTTGAATCGCCAGAAAACAGTTGCAAGATAAGCCCAATCACAGCGACCCAAAGGCCGATGTGCATCATAGAGCGAGAGACTTCCGGATATTTGCGCTTCAAAATGTAATAGGCGGCCACACTGATCACAAAGAATGCGCCGGTCAGCCAACAGCCCAAGATCACATGCCCCAAACGGTCCACTGTAGAGGGATTAAAGACCATGCTCCAAAAATCGATCACTTGCGCTCTCGGTCCCATGGGCGTGTCTACAATGCGGTGTCCTTGAGGGGTTTGCATCCAGGAGTTTGCGACGATGATCCAAACAGCGCTAAAATGGGCTCCTAAACAGACGCAGATATTGGCGAAGTAGTGGAGTTTGGGTCCCACTCGGTCCCAGCCAAAAAGGAGAAGTCCTAAAAAACCCGATTCTAGAAAGAAGGCGAAAATCCCTTCCGCTGCCAAAGCGCTTCCAAAAACGTCTCCGACGTAACGGGAATAACGGGCCCAGTTGGTCCCAAAGGCAAATGTTTGGACGAGGCCAGTGGCCACTCCCAAGGCGAATGTGAGGGCAAAGATCTTGATCCAGAAAGTGGTCATCTCTTTGTATTTTGGATTTTTGGTCTTGAGGTAAAGACCTTCCATAATGACCAGCATCAACCCAAGGCCGATACTCATTGGGGGATACAAGTAATGAAACCCCGAGTTGAGAGCAAACTGAATCCGAGACAGTGTTAGCACATCCATACGGGAACAGTTGTACAAATTTTTTTATTTTAGGTCAATTCGAATATGGAGTAGAATAGCCGCATGGCCTTGATGCATTCGTTCATTCCTCTCCTCGAAGTGGCGATCATTGCGATCATGCTCAATTACTTGCTTTCTTTTTTTTGGAATACCAAATCGATGGATCTCGTTTTGGGATTTTTCGCGTTCTTTTTGATTTTGGGCGCTTCGAGCTGGTTGCAGCTCCCCGTTTTGCACAAGATCATGGTGCTTATCGGGAATGTGGCCGTGATCGCCGTGATCATCATCTTTCAACCGGAGTTGAGAGTCGCTCTATCCAAGCTCAGTCTAAAAAGCCGTCGCTACCGAGAGATCACCGAATTTGACCGGTTTCTAGATCAGCTTGCCTCTTCGATCTACAAAATGTCGGAAAAACACATCGGAGCCCTGATCGCCATTGAAAATGAGGACTCTCTGCAAGACTATGCCCAAAAAGCGGTGATGCTGAACGCCGTATTTTCCCCCGAATTGCTGGAGAGTATTTTTGCAACCAATACGCCTCTCCACGACGGCGCTGTGATCTTCAGGGATAAAACGATCATCGCGGCAGCGGTGATTTTGCCTTTGGCCGACGATTCTTCTCAGCTGGCCAAATCGATGGGAACACGCCACCGAGCAGGTCTCGGTTTGAGCCATGCGACAGACGCTTTGGTGATCGTCGTTTCAGAGGAGACCGGAAAAGTCTCGATGGCTCGTGAAGGGATCATGACGCGCGGAATCAAGATCGATCGGTTTAAAGGGATTCTCCGAAGCATTTTTAATCCTCCGCCTAGAGCGCATCCAACAAAATTTAATTTCTGGCAGTGGCTCAAAACATGAAGACCTGGTTATCCCGTCTTTTTATAGAAAATTGGCAGCGCAAGCTCATTTCGGTCATTCTCGCAATGATCATTTGGATTGTGGTTCACCACTCGATGCAAGTGACAAAAACCTTGCAGAATGTCCCCGTCCGAGTGACCCATTTGCCTCCAGGCAAGACGATCGAAGGGATGCAAGCGGGAGGGGTTCTCAACCGAAAAATCGCCCTTACGATCACGGGAAACAAAGATGCCATGGAAGAGCTTTCCGTCAAAGATTTCGAAGTGGTTCTCGATGCAAGGGGGAAAGAAAACGAGTGGATTGCCACTGTTGATAAACGGCATTTGAGCTGCCTGACCCCCGAAATCAACCTCCATAAGATCATCTCCCGCGTCGCCCCCTGCGAGATGATCATCAAGCAGAGCAAATTGGTCACCGAGAAGATCCCCGTTTTGATCACCCAACCCATCGGCGAGGCCCCCAAAGGCTACCAGTTCCTCGATGTGTGGCCCTACCAACTGTCCCTTTCCGTCACTGGGCCTGAAGAAACGGTTAAAAAACTCAAGACGCGCGGCCTCAAACTCACCTTTAACTTGAGCGATATTTCCAAAGAAGAACTCGATACGCTCCAAGCGATGAAGGCGAGCGATGAGGTGAGCTTCTTTATTCCCAATTCCTGGAAAAAGGTGCCGATCCCCCAGCTCTCCGAAGTACCCATTGAGATCGATGACCCGCAAGCCACTGCGCTCCGAATCGACTTTTCTCGCCAAGATCTCTTGCCCATTGGAGTCCCCCTCCCCATCGGCGTCTTTTTTCCTCCCAAATACAGCCATACACTCAACCCCGAGACCTATTCTCTCGCAGTCAATGATTTCATCGTTAAAAAACAGGGAATCAAGATGATCACCACTCCCCTCTTTGCGCAAGGGGTTAGCCGCCTCTTTTTAGAAACCGTCAAAGACAGGATGCAAATTGTGGTTGTCGCTTGTCCAAAGGCCGAAAGAGACACCCTGTTTTGGAGCGTCGAATTCCTCTATCCAACAGAACTGGAAGACCGGTATGTCGCCCGAGTGATGTCTGAATCGAATGAAGAACTCGGAGATGTCCAACCTCAGCTGAGAGAAGACTATTTGAGGAACCGCTTCCGCAGTTACAAAACGCGCTTTCGCCTTTACACCGCCGACCACAAAAAACTGGCACTCAAAGTCGAGCTGCAAGCCAATACTATTGCGATCCATCCCCAATGAAGCACGTCGTCCTCCTCAAAGCCAAAGCCGGGAACGCAGGCGGTTTGGAAAAATATGCCTCGCGGATCGCTTCCGCCTTCCGGGCCAAGGGAGCCCGCGTCAGCATCCTGACAACCGGGTCTGTTTCAGCCGAGGGGGTGTACAACCTACCCACCACCTCCTGGCCCGCTTTTTTGAGGATGGAGCAGTTTGATCGAGCCGTTCAAGATTGGCTTAAAAAAAATCAGGCCCATTTGGTCTTCGGCATGGACCGAAACCGGTTTCAAACACACATTCGGGCAGGCAATGGCGTCCACGCCGCTTATTTGGAGAGCCGTACACTGACAGAAGGGTGGATGAAACGGTGGACCTGTAAATTCAATCCACTGCACCTCAAAATATTAGCTCTAGAAAGAGAGGCTTTTGAAAATCCCCTCCTCCAAAAACTTTTCACCAACTCCCAAATGGTGCGAGGCCAGATCTTGGAGCGATTCCAAACCGATCCCAATAAGATTCAGGTCATTCACAATGGAGTGGAGTGGCATGAGATGCAGACCGATTTTGATTCGTGGAAGGAGCTCAAGCCAACCCTTGCAAGAGAAAAAGGGCTCGATCCTAACTGCTTTCAGTTTCTCTTCATCGGCAATGGGTACCTCCGCAAAGGGCTCGACCGCCTTCTCGAAGGGCTCCAGCGACTGAAATTCGATTTTCAGCTCTCCGTGATCGGCAAAGACAATAAACTCGATGAATACCGGGCCAAGGCACACCGCCTCGGATTGGGATCGCGGGTCTTTTTCTTTGGAGCGCAAGCGGATATCCGTCCCTTTTACCAAATCGCCGATGTACTGGTCATCCCCTCTTTTTACGATCCGTTCGCCAACGTCACCGTCGAGGCGCTCGCTATGGGCCTTTTTGTTGTCTCGTCAAAACAAAATGGGGGGTGCGAAATTTTGACTCCACAAAACGGAGCCATTATCCCCGATCTTCTCGATGTGAATGCGCTGGTAGACACTCTAGAAAAAGCGACCCAGCATCCCAAAAAAGCTGCCAGTTCTTTGCTCGCGCGGCAGAGCGTCGAACAACTCGATTTTTCTCGCCAACTCACAACCTTGATCGAGGCCTGTGAATAAAGAACGGCTCCTCTATTTTTTGATTCGAGTCCTCACCTACCCCTTTGGGTTCCTGCCCTATAGCTGGATCCGAGCTATGGCCAAAATCGTCGGCTGGATCGGTTTTTATTGCATGGAAAGCTACCGCAAACGGGCTCTCAGCAATCTCGCTCTTGCAACCGATCTTTGTTTGTCTCCCAAAGAAGTGGTTCGGATTGCGAAACAGTCTTTTCAAAACCTCGCGATCAATTGCCTGGAATACCCCAAATTCGCTCGGGAAAAACACCTCGAAAAGGTGATCCGGTGCGAAAACTCCGAGCAGGCCGATGCCCTCTATAAAAAAGGGCAGGGAATCATCTTCTTTTGCGGCCACCAGTCCAACTGGGAAGTCCTCTTCCTCGACGGCACCCGCCGAATGAGAGGCGTCGCCATTGGGAAAGCGATCAAAAACAAAAGCCTCTACAACTGGATCCTCTCCATCCGCGAGCGGTGCGGCGGCAAAATCATCTCCCCCCACAACGCGGTGCGCGAAGGACTCCGCGCTCTTCGCAAAGGCTCCTTCATCGGCATTGTCGGAGACCAAGGGATGCCGAACAGCGGCTACTCCTTCCCCTTCCTCGGAAG
>CAIVVG010000050.1 GCA_903909295.1 uncultured Chlamydiae bacterium | reverse complement strand
CTTTTTTCTTCTTTTCTTCGTCCTTGGAGAGCTTTTTCTTTTCGCCCTGCCCCTCATCCAAGAGAGCCAGAGATTCGAGAGTGCGGCGCGCAGCGGCTGCGAGGTGGTTACAAAAATCGCGCTGGACCCGAACGAGGTGGGCAACCCCCTCTTTGAGTTCGTCGTAGAGTTGGCGGCTCTCTTGAGCAGGACCCGAAATGATGAGCGGTGTGCGAGCTTCGTCGATCAGGATCGAGTCGATCTCATCGACCATCGCGAAATAGTGGCCCCTTTGCACCTGCTCTTTTCTGTGGTTGGCCATCGAGTTGTCGCGCAGATAGTCAAATCCGAATTCAGAAGCCGTTCCATAAACGATATCGGCGGCGTACACTTCTTTTCTCTTGAAAGGGGGAACATCATTTGTGAGCGAGGCGACTGTCAGCCCCAATTTGCGAAAGACAGAACCGATCCACTCGCAGTCTCTCTTCGCCAAATAGTCATTGACCGTAACCAGATGAGTCGGCTGCCCTGTTAGCGCATGCAGGTAGAGAGGCATTGCCGCGGTGAGAGTCTTTCCTTCCCCCGTTTGCATTTCGGCAATCGAGCCGTGGAACATCGCAATGGCGCCCATGATCTGTACGTCATAGGGGATCATGTCCCATTTTTGCTCATACCCGGATACGTGGACATCCGAGCCGCACAAACGGCGGCATGCATTTTTGACGAGACCAAAAGCTTCGGGGAGGAGCGATTCGAGCGATTCTCCCTTCGTTAATCGGACCTTGAACTCAGCTGTTTTTTCCTGGATGTCTCCCTCTGGAAGGGATTGAAATTTTTCTTCCCAGGCATTGATTTCAGGGACGAGACGTCGGTATTTCTTCAGCAGGCGGGACTGGTAAGTCCCAAACATTTTTTTGATCAGTCCAAACATCGTTGATAGTCCCTTTGAGTACTACCGAAAATTCTAATAAGATTTCGCTTTTTTCTCAAGGTTTAAAAATTGCCTTTTGTTATGCTCAAGTCCCATGGAAATCACCTATATCGATCGCAAGACGGGCCTCAAGGCCGCGGAAAAGGTCTACGGACACCGTTCCTTGGCCTTCCTCTACGGCGACGGAAACCCCCTTCAGAGGGGCTTGGCGACGATTCTGCTCACCCTCTTCTCCTGCTTCCCCCTGTTTTCCCGCTTGTACGGGTTTTTTCAAAAATTGCCTTACAGTCGGCATAAAGTAAAACCCTTCATCAACTACTACGGTATCGACGAGGGCGAGTTTCAAACCCGCCACTTCGCCTCATTCAACGATTTTTTCACTCGGAAGCTCCGCAAGGAATGCCGCCCCATTGAAACCGCCCCCCACCGCCTGGCCATGCCCGCAGACGGCCGTTATCTGGTCTACCCCCAGATCGGTTCTTTTTCCATTAAAGGGCAGCAATTCGACCTCGCGGCGTTCTTGCAAAACCCCACCCTCACGCGCCGCTTCCAAAACGGCTCGATGGCCATTGTCCGCCTCTGCCCCATCGACTACCACCGATTCCACTTCCCCTGCGACGCCGTCCCCGGAGCCCCCCACCTCATCAACGGCTTTCTCTACTCAGTCAACCCCATCGCGCTAAAAAAACGGCTCGCCATCCTCTCGGAAAATAAGCGAGTGGTGACCGAGCTCAAGACAGATTTTGGAAAGATTCTCTACGTAGAAATCGGAGCGACCGCGGTGGGGTCGATCCATCAGACATTTATTCCCCATCAGCCCATTCGGAAGGGGGATGAGAAAGGGTACTTTGAATTCGGCGGCTCTTGCCTCGTGCTCCTCTTTGAAAAAGGGCACGTCCAGTTCGACCAGGACCTCATTGCCAATTCTCAGCTCGGCCTCGAAACCCTTGGCCGATTCGGCCAAGGGTTTGCGACCCTATCCTCTTAAGTAGCGGGCAATGCTCAGAGCGCCCAGTGCAGCCACTCCTAACCACGATGGGTGATGAGGGTTTGTCACTTTAGGTAAGGCCTCTCTCACTTTTTCAATGAGGGGGGTCGCCATAGTTTGCGCATGTTGAAGAACCGTTCGCCCTGCGAGCCCTACCAACTTGCTGGGTTGGTACGTGTTTTGGTGGGCCGCATTTTGGATCGCATAGCCCGTAAAGACAGCAGCCCCGAGCGTATTCAATTGAGGGAAGTGTACCGTAGCGCCGTAAAACGCCGCGCCGCCTAAATTAGAGATGAGCTGGGTCTTATTTAGAACATCCTTAACATCCTTGAGATCCCAGAGATTCCGTAGAAACCGCGTCGAGGTCTCTGCAAAGCCTACAACGCAGAGAGTGTAAGTGATCTTTGAGAATAAAGATGAGTTTTCTGATTTTCCTGTAGCAGTAGTTGTCATATATTTCCTTTTTATTATTTGTTAAATTATAACACATAAGTTAATAAAGGTAAATTCCATTAAAAATTTTACTTTGGTTGTAAAAAATAGACCATATCCTGTATAAAATTTTGTCTTCAACAACTGGAGAGTGATTCATGTCTGCTGTGACTCTGCCTATCGAACCTTGTGAGATTTGCACCAACCGCTATTTGGACAGCCGAGGGTATATTCCAAAAATATTACCTTGTGGCCACACATTTTGTGAGCGGTGTCTAGAGAGGTTTCGTTCAATGGGAGGCCGCAAATGTCCCACATGTCGAAGAGAGAACTTCCCTCCCTCCTGGGAGAAATTTACCACAAATTTCATTGTATATAAGAGTTTCGTGCAACAAGTGAAAGAAAGTGAGCGGGTGTTGCATGAGGGGAACCCAGATCGGCGTCGCTTGAGCAGGATGCTTGAAAATTTAGCGTTAGCGAGAGACTGTATAGGGAGAAGGGACTATATGAGCGCGCAGGGATATCTCGCTGCCTTAGAGGCCGAGAATGCGCGGCTGTATTTGGATCGAGATCAGCATGATCGTTATTTCTCCTTGTGGTTAGAGTATGCCCAAGGCCGAGGAACTGTTTCTGCAAAATTAGAGGTTTTAGAATTGATCGGTCGGAGGCGGCAGATTCCTGAGTACCCAGAAGTGGTATTGAGGCTCTGCGAATTTTGCGGCAGTCAAAAGGCCTCCGAAGTAAGAGTTTTTTTGCGAGAGCTCAAGGACGCTCCCAATATCCAGCTCGATGTACGGCGTAGAGCAATCTTGCAATTGGGGTGCAATCTTAGCCTTGAGAAGTATCCTGACGGCTTTCCTGGCGATAGACCAACTCCGCAATGCTTCATGGGTCGTAATTATGCTTATTATGTCGAGCCTCAATTGAGATGGAAAGAGGCTGAAGAGCTCTTCATACAGCTTCAAGATGTTGAAGATTCGGCAATCAGAAGGGCCGCCGGAAAGGAACTGGCCTCCCTTTATGGAAAGCGGGGGGAGTTTCACTCAGAGGCCGCAGTGCTAAATAGTCTCGCTTACGAATGTCCCGCAGATTCTCCTGAGCAGATCGACGCAATGATTGAATTGGCGCGCTTCTATCGTAAAATGGGGGGCGATTCTCTGCCCTTAAGGGACCGAGTCGTAGAGCAAATCATCCAGAATCCAGCCGCGACAGGGGAGCAAAAAACACAAGCCAAAAAGCTTCTGGGATATGAGGTCTTTGACAAGTGTTCTGTGCAATAGGTTCAGAATAGAAAGGAATCTAGAAAAATGGGACTTCTAGGTTTTTCCAGGCTGATTTCTAGGCTCAGTTAAACGAGGGGTGTGTTGGTAGGTGTACTCCCCCATAAGAACACCTTTGCGAAAAGGTGTTCTTCCAGAAAAGTACACTTTTCTGGTAGACTGAGGGTATGGATGCGGAATTTAAACGGGTTGGCGAGCGGCTTTTGCTGGAGTTTTATGACCGGCTCCCTGTGGAGCTTGCCCCGCGCAGCATGCGCATTACAGAGCTCCCCCAAAAAATTTCTACTGTTCTGGGGATGAGGAGGATAGGGAAGAGTCACGTCCTGTATCAAAAGATCAATGCTCTATTACAGGAAGGGGTGCAGAAAGAGCAGATTTACTATCTGAACCTCGAGGATGACCGTCTGCCCGATTTTGAGAAGGGAGGGCTGGGGGCTTGGGTAGATAGTTTTTATGAGCTCTACCCACAAAATCACCGGAGGCATTGTTACCTCTTTTTTGATGAAGTACAAAATATCCCCGATTGGTCGAAATTGATGCGGCGCCTCCAGGATACGAAAGACGTCTCTATTTACCTTTCGGGGTCCTCTGCTCGGTTACTCAGCAAAGAAATCGCTACCGAGTTGCGAGGAAGGGCGATTTCCACAGAAGTGTGGCCTTATTCTCTAGCTGAATTTCTACAGGCCGCTCATGTGCCCTCAGTGGTCCCAGGTCCCAGAAGTCCTCGGGTTCAGGATGAGTATTTCGCCACTTTACGCGATTACTTGTTGAAAGGGGGATTTCCAGAGACAGTGGCCTATTCCGAAATTGAGCGGAGAAGGGTGCACCAAGATTACATCAGCGTTGCGATCTTAAGGGATATTTTGGAGCGGCATGAGGTGCAAAATGAGCACCTAATTCGCTATTTGATTAAGTTTGTGCTCGCAAATACTGGCAAGTTGGTCACGTTCAATAAGCTGTTCAATGATTTACAGAGCCGCGGGTACAAAGTGGGGAAGGCGACGATCTACGAGTATTTTGGGTACATTACCGATTGCTATATAGCATTACTGGTTCCTCTTTATTCGGAGTCGCAGAGAAAGCAGGAGAGCAATCCGCGCAAGGTCTATGCGGTGGATACGGGGCTCGCGCGCTCTCACATGATTGGGATCACGAATAACTTTGGGCGGCTCTTTGAGAACCTCATCTACCTCGACTTGCGTCGGCACGGATGTGAAGAGATTTATTATTACAATACGCAATCGGGGAAAGAGGTCGACTTCATCGCGAACGGTCCCGACGGCAAACAGCACCTCATCCAAGCGTGCTATGACTTGCAGGAGCCAGAGACTCTCAGCCGAGAGGAAGGAGCCTTGCGCGAAGCGGAAGAAGAGTTAGGCTACAAGGGAACCCTCGTCACGCGAGAAAATTACCTGGAATTCATTGCCTCTTTGGGGGGCATTCGGAACTCGACCCTTGGATCTTAGAGGGTGTTTTCCAAAAATTCGATGAAATATTTTTTACAGAACACCCTCGGAAGGAGTGATTGGGTTTCAATACTCTTTTTTACTACAAATAGGGCACTGATCTGGCCTATGGCCTCGTGCGGGGCAGTACTTCCTGGCAAAGTGGATGATTTGTAAGTGGAGCTGATTCCACCGCT
Source organism: uncultured Chlamydiae bacterium (assembly GCA_903909295.1). Lineage (GTDB taxonomy): Bacteria > Chlamydiota > Chlamydiia > Chlamydiales > SM23-39 > CAIVVG01. The sequence continues at coordinate 11,416 of CAIVVG010000050.1, read as the reverse complement.
TTTTGGGGAAGAGGCGCTTGAGATCTTTTTCCGTCTGCTCGACGCTTTTGCCGGAACTCAGTCCCCAGCGCTCGGCGCAGCGGTGGATGTGGGTGTCGACGGGGAAGGCGGGCTCATGAAAGGCTTGTGCCATCACGACGGAGGCTGTTTTGTGGCCGACGCCGGGGAGCTCTTCGAGGGCGGAGAAGGTTTTGGGCACTTGGCCTTGGTGGCGCTCGATTAAGATTTTAGACAGATTCCAAATCGCGTGCGATTTGGTGGGGGCAAGGCCGCAGGGGCGGATGAGGAGTTCGATCTCTTTGGGATCGAGCTGGATCATTTTTTCAGGGGTGTCTGGCAAAAAGGGGGTGACTTGATTGACCCGCACGTCGGTGCACTGAGCGGAGAGGAGGACCGCGATGAGGAGTGTGTAGGGGTCTCTGTGGTTCAAGGGGATCTGTGGCTCAGGAAAGAGCTCATTTAACGTGCCGGCGATCCGGATGATCTCTTGCTTAAGCATATTTACTTCCCTAAACAGAATTGAGAGAAAATGGCGGTCAGGATGTCTTCGGTTACATCGGTGCCGATGAGGGTACCGAGTTCGTGGAGGCAGGCGCGCAGATCGGAGGTGACGAGTTCGGGGGAGGTTTTTTGTCGGAGCCCCTCAATCACTCTTTGGCAGTGGGCAATCGCTTGGACAAGAGCCGTTTGGTGGCGCTGCTTGGTGATGACCACCTCTTCTTTGGAGGGAGGGCCCTGTTTCCAGATGAGTTTTTCGATGGCGCCCTTGAGGTCGTCTAGCCCTTTTTTCTCAAGCGCCGAAATAGCGACACCCCTCCCATTACCGGGTGGCGCGATGTCGGTCTTATTCCACACTACAATCGTCTTGTGGGCGGGCGCTTGGGCGAGGAGTGTTTCTTCTTCTGGCGTCACGGGCCTGCTCGCATCGAGCAAAAACAACACTACATCGGCCTCTATCAGAGCGGCTCTCGATCTGCGGATGCCCTCTTGTTCTACTCGTTCATCGGTCTCGCGAATACCGGCGGTGTCGACTAGCCGAAAGTGGAGCCCTCCGAGTCGCAAATCATCTTCAATGAGATCGCGCGTTGTGCCAGCCACCTCAGTGACAATGGCCCGCTCCTTGCCGAGAAGGGCATTCATCAAGGAGGACTTGCCCACGTTGGGAGCGCCCAAGAGACACAAAGAAAGGCCGTCGTGGAGCATTTTCCCCTCGTGAAACGTATTGCAGAGCTTCTCCATCGCGGAGCACACCCCTGACAGATCGCCGATAACCGCCTCAAAACTAGCAAACTCGAGCCCCTCTTCGGGGAAATCGATCCACGCTTCTAAAATAGCGGCAACCCGAGTGAGCTCTTTTTGAAAGTGGACGACCTGTTGGGAGAGGGCTCCGTGGAGCTGTTTTTCCGCGGCTTCCAGCGCGAGATCGCTCTTCGCAGCGATCAGTTGCTGGACCGCTTCGGCCTGCGCTAAGTCCAGCTTCCCATTCATATAGGCGCGGAAAGAAAACTCGCCGGGCAATGCAGGGCGCGCGCCCGCTTCAAAAACCCGTTCCAATACACGGCGAGTCACTAAACTGCCGCCATGACAAAAAATTTCTACGGTGTCTTCTCCCGTATAGGAGCGTGGCCCTTTCATGACCAGCACCAGCACGCTATCTAAGGTTTTTCCCTCTTTGCTAAGGATGTTTCCGTAATGGGCGGTGTGGCTTTTGTACTCTCCTACAGGGCCGGAGAAAATCGCCGCGCCAAGTTCATAAGCGCCTGACCCCGAGATCCTTATGACAGAAACGGCCCCTTCGCCAGGGGGGGTGGTGATGGCGGCGATGGTCTCTTTTGTCTGGTAGGTGCAACGCATAGTGCGGACAGAGTACCAGAATCTTAGATTTTTTGCAGCGCTGCGCTAATGATACGGCCGAGATCGGTCTCTTCTTTCCTCTCTTCAAAAACTTTTTGGACCGCTTTTTGAGCATCGAGTGGGCTGTAGCCGAGGTTGAGGAGGGCCCCTACCGCATCGGATATGAGGCTATCCCCACTTAAATTCAGTCCCGCTACCGCCTCTTTTTTACCGCCGACTTTGAACTTATCGCGCATTTCGATGACGAGCCTCTCGGCTGTTTTTTTTCCGATGCCGGGAATTTTGCTGAGGAGGCGCGTATCGGCACTCGTCACCGCTCGTTGGAAGGCGCCCAGTTCAACATGGCCAATGATCGCGAGCCCTGTTTTGGGACCGATGCCCGATAAGGTGATGAGCACCTCGAAGAGATCGCGCTCCTCTTTGGAGAGGAATGCATAGAGTGTGTTGGAGTCTTCTCGCACTACTTGCGATAAAAATAAGAACAGAGAGGTGCCCAGCGCCGGGAGTTTTGTATAAGTGCTGAGGGGAATGGCTAACCGGTAGCCGATGCCGCCCGTTTCAACCACCGCTCTTGCGGGCTGCTTGTCTCTCAGAGTTCCTTGGATCGATTCGTACATGTGTGTTTGCCTTGAGTTCGTGAGCACAGCAGATGGCCAGTGCGAGGGCGTCGGCGGCATCTTCCGGCTCGGGGAGTTGAGGTAATCGAAGAAGTGCTTGGATCATTTTTTGCACTTGGGACTTGCTCGCCCCGCCGCGTCCTACGACAGCGAGCTTCGCTTTTTTGGGGGCGTATTCATAGATGGGGATATCGGCGCGTGCAGCTGCGAGAAGAACCATCCCTTTTGCCATGCCGAGTTTGATTGCGCTCTGGGGATTTTTCAATACAAACTGCGATTCCACCGCAACGGCAGTCGGGCGGTAGCGGGCGATGAGCGCCTCGACCCCCTCGAAGATGATCTTGTAGCGCTTTGGCAAGGAGAGTGTAGGTGGCGGACGGATGCACCCAAAGTCGAGAGGACGCCCGGCTTGATCAATAATTCCATAACCTGTTACGCGCGTACCTGGGTCAACGCCCAAAATCACATCCATACCCGAATCGTATAACAGATTTTATAGGGGCGTGTCATTGGTTTTTTTAGTCTTAGCACGGTCTCTATCTGAATTTAGTCAATGGCCATTAGCTAAATTTGTAACGCGCTGTCTGTGAGAGTACTAAATGCCTTTTTCGATCTAGGGAGATCTCTCAAATTGGGGAACCTATTGGGAGATAAAAGGGAGAATGGCTATAGTGGAGGGATGAGTTCGGAAAATATTCTTGTCAGAATGCCTAATTGGGTGGGCGATGTGGTGATGGCGACTCCGGTTCTCGCTGATTTGAGGCGGGCGTTTCCCAAAGCCAATATCACGGCGATGTGCCAGGCGCCTGTGTGCGAGCTGCTGGAGCAAGATCCGTCGATCGATGAGCTGTTTTGTTTCTCGCGGCTGACCAATGAGTTCGCGAGGCGTCGAGAGCGGCGAGATTTGGTGGCCAAGCTCCGAGCGGGCAAGTACGAAGCGGGGATTTTACTCACCAATTCATTCTCTTCGGCGTGGTGGTTTTGGCAGGGGAATGTGAAGCGCCGGATCGGCTTTGCGGGGGACTTGCGCTCTTGGCTTCTCACGGACGCTTTGCCCTATCCGGCAAAAGAGCATCAAATCGCAACCTACAAACGGCTCCTAGCGCCCCTGCACATTTCTCCCTCGTCGACGATGCCGCGTCTGTACGTCTCCTCTGAAGAAGTGGCGGAGGTCAAGCAGTTGCTTCAGCAGAGGGGGGCGGTGGCGGGGCGTCCTCTGATAGGGCTCAATCCGGGAGCGGCTTTTGGGAGCGCAAAGTGCTGGCCGCCGGAGCGGTTTCGGGAGTTGGCGGAGCGTCTCCTCAAACAGGGGAAGCAGGTGGTGTTGTTCGGCGATGTGGCGAGTCGCGACTGGATTCATGCGATTGCGCCCGTGGGTGCGATCAATTTGGCGGGGCTGACGACGCTGCGCGAACTTGTCTGTGCAATTAGCCTTTGTGATGTATTGGTAACCAATGACAGCGGGCCGATGCACATTGCATCGGCCATGGGGACATCGCTTGTGGCTCTCTTCGGCTCTACGGATCAGACAGTGACGGGCCCCTATGGACAAAAACAGACGGTGATCGATAAAAAAGTTTCCTGTTCGCCGTGTCTCAAGCGGACGTGTCCGATCGATTTTCGATGTATGCGGCAGATCACAGTGGATGAGGTGTTGCGATGTTTAGAACCTTGATGCGCTGGCTCAGGATCAACCCGCTCGACCTCCAGCTTAGGCGCACGGCCAAGAAAGGGGGGAAGAGGATTCTCCTCTACTGGAACCGAGGGCTCGGAGACATTGCTTTGGGGCTATTTGCTGTGGTGCAGAGGGTGCGTGAGCGCATCCCCGGCGCAGAGATCACCTTTCTCACGCGGCCTAACCTAATAGAGGGGTTTTCCCTGCTCGAGGGAATTCGGGTCATCCCGATTCCGGGATGGAAGCGGGGAGAGCCTTGTCCACTGCCCGTCGATAAAAAGCAGTTTGATCTAGTGCTCCAGAATGTTTCTCCGACCGATTGGGTTCGGTGGCAAATCGGCCAGGTAGTGCCCCGTCTGAAGTGGGACCCGACGAATGAATCTCTCTTCGAAAAATTCCATCTTCCAGGGGGGGTCATTGGGGTTCAGGTGACGGCGGAGACGACGTATGCCCTTTGGCGCAATTGGCCGGAAGAGCGGTGGCGCGAATTGTTTGCTCAAAGCAGTGATACCTTTGTCCTTTTTGGCTTTGGAGATAAGCCTGTTTTTGAAGCGCCGAATGTGATTGATTTACGGGGCAAGACGACGTTGATGGAGCTCCTCTCGATCGTCAAGCATCGGTGTCGCGCTCTGATTCTTCCCGATTCGGGGATTTTGTCGATGGTCTACTATCTCGATGAGCAATTCCCGATCAAAGTGCTCTCTCTTTGGGCCGACCCTTACAATGGGATTTTGAAGCAGGCGGTGGCCTCTCCCAATCAGCAGTTGATCCACTTGCCGCTCATCGCGGAGCGAAAGGATTTAAGCACTCTTTCCGCGGAGCGGGTGATCGAGACTTTGCATCCTTCCAAAGTGGGATGCGTGCTACTCGCGGGTGGGCAGGGGACGCGGCTGGGTCACACAGGTCCCAAGGGGACTTTTGTCATCGCGGGCAAGAGTTTGTTCCAGTGGTTTTGTGAAAAAGTGCCCCCGACTATGCCGATTGCGGTGATGACCTCTCCGCTGAACCACGATGCGACGGTTGCTTTTTTTGAGGAGCGTGCCAATTTCGGTCGTCGGGTTTTCTTTTTTCAGCAAGAGACTTTGAACGGCATCCCTAATGGAAATGGGAGTGTCTTTCGGTCGTTTGCAAGGGCGGGACTTAATGAGCGCTTTGCCGAAGAGGGGATCGGTTGGATCAGTCTTTGTTTCATCGACAACCCGCTGGCCGATCCACTCGATCCGGCGCTCTTAGCTGCGGCTCGTGAGCGGGATGCCGATGTGGCGGTGCAGTGCGTGGCGAGGCTCCCACAAGAAAATACGGGCGTCATCCAAGAGACAGGCGGGAAGGTTCGGATTGTAGAATACATCGAGCAACCGGAAGGGACTTTGGCCAATACGGGGAGAATGGTCTTCAAGGCAGAATTTTTTCGATGTGCAGCGGCGATCGAGCTCCCTTGGCACTTCGTGACCAAGCAGGGAGTGCAGCGGAGGGAACTTTTCCTTTTCGACGTGCTCCCTTTTGCAAAGAAAGTGGAGATCGTCCGAGCAGACAGGCGCGGATGCTTCGCGCCGCTGAAAAACGCGGCTGCTATTCCAATGATTGAGGGGTTGCTGAAATGAAAAAGAAGATTGGTTATTTAGGCGCGGGGACGTGGGGCGTTGCCCTCGCATCGGTGCTGTCTAATAACGGCCACTCGGTCACCGTCTGGGGTCGCGACGTAGAAGCGTTGGAAAACACGCACATCCACCCTAAATTGCCGGGCTACGCCATTCCCGCCGATATCCACTTTACGTCCGATTTAGAGTCGGTCGTCTCTGGGGCCGATGTCCTCGTGGAAAGCGTGACCGCATCGGGCCTGCGCCCTGTGTTTGAGCGGGCGCTCCCTTGTTTGAAAGATCTCTCTATCCCGATTGTCCTCACCTCGAAAGGGATCGAGCGGGGAACTGGATTGCTCCTTCCCGAAGTGCTCATGGAAATACTGGGCCAGCAAGGGGGCGTCGGTTGCTTAACAGGTCCGAGTCATGCAGAGGATGTGATCCAAAATCTCCCCACATCGGTCGTCTGCTCCGCTTACGACCCCGCCGTGATGCAACTCATTTTGGACCTCTTTGCCACCCCTACATTTCGGATCTATCCCAACAGCGATTTGCTGGGAGCCTGTTTCGGCGGCGCGATGAAAAATATCATCGCGATTGCCTGCGGCATTTCCGATGGGCTGGGCTGTGGCGATAATACGAAAGCCGCTCTGATGACTCGAGGACTCCACGAAATCCGCAAACTCTCTGTGGTGAAAGATTGCCGCCCCGAAACGCTCAATGGCCTCTCCGGTATGGGCGATCTTTGCGTCACTTGCATGTCGGTCCACAGCCGCAATTACCGCTTCGGACGGCTCCTCGCAGAGGGGCTCTCTCCGGAGGGCGCAAGACAAAAAATCGGAATGGCTGTCGAGGGCATTTATACCTGCGTCGCCGCTCGGGAACTAGGGCGCAAACACGGCATTCCGGTGCCGATTACGGAAGCGGCCTATGCGATCATTTATGAAGGGCTCGATCCGCGCGTCGCCGTTAGAACGCTCTTGCAGCGAGCGATCAAAGAGGAGCATCTGTGAAGAAAGTCGTCACCGCTCAAGAGATGGCTCACATCGAGCAAGGTCTCAATCCAGAACCGCTGATGGAAGCGGCGGGGCGAGCCGTTGCCCGCTTCGGGAAAGGGGACACCGTGCTTCTGGTCGGCAAGGGGAATAACGGCGGCGACGCGCTGGCTGCCGGTACTTTTTTACTCGAGCAAGGTTGTATCGTCCGAGCGATCTGTCCCTACACCGCGGAAGAGTCGAGCCCGCTCAATCAAAAGTGGCGCACCCGCTTCCTGCAAAAAGGGGGCCGCATCGTTGAAAGCTTCGAAGGCGCCCAGCTCCTCATCGACGGCTTTTTAGGGACTGGTTTTCACGGCTCCATCGAACCGCGACTGAAAACATGGATCGATCGGGCCAATGCCTCCCACATCCCCATTTGTGCAGTCGATGTTCCCTCAGCTTTCCTGATTCGCGCCACCGACACTGTTGCTCTCGGGTTTGCGAAACGAGAGTGCTTTACCCCCGCAGGCTGGGAAATGACCGGACGGCTCCACGTCGTCGACATCGGTCTCCCCGAGGAAAAAGCCCGTCCCGTCGCCTATCTCCCAGGACCCCTTTCATTACCCCCCATCTCCCGCACACGCCACAAATACCAAGCCGGCTTTGTCGTCGGGTTTTGTGGGTCGAAGAAATTCCCCGGCGCGGCTAGACTCGCCGGGCGCGCGGCCCTCCGCGGCGGAGCCGGGATCGTCCAGCTCTTCACCCCCGAAGAGATTGGCCCCGTCGCCGACGAACTCATCTGCCAACGGTGGAGCCGCCCCCTCTGGAAAGAAGCCCTCAAGAGAGCCAATGCCCTATTGATAGGCCCCGGCCTAGGTAAAAATAAGTGCCCCTCCCTAAAAGATGTGCGCCAACCCTGCGTCATCGACGCCGACGCGCTCCAATCCACGACCCAGTGGCCTAGGCAGGCGATTTTAACGCCCCACAGAGGAGAGATGCTCCGCTTGGTCGCTTCCGAAGAGGAGCTTCGCCCCTTCACAGAGAAACACCAGCTCGTCGTCGTACTGAAGGGCGCCCCCACATTCATCTACTCCCACGGTAAACTCCCCATCATCATCCCCCACGGAGACCCCGGCATGGCCACCGCCGGTAGTGGCGACGTCCTTACGGGACTCCTCGCCGCCCTCCTCGCGCAAGGGCTCCCCTGCGAGGAAGCTGCCGTGCTGGGCACCACCCTCCACGCCCTTGCCGGCGAAGCGGCAGCTAAAGACCTCACCTCCTACTGCATGGTGGCCAGCGACATCATAGCCCACTTTCCTCTTGTGTATAAACATTTTTTACACCAGTAATCAACTGATAGTTAGTGTGTTATAATCGCAACTTACGCGAAACAGTCAAATGGCTGTTTCGCGTAAGTTAATCCATTGTCATAAAGTTACGCGAAATGGTAAAATGACGATTTGGCGTAAGTTGTATAGGAGAAGTTATGGGCAAAAATCCGTTTATAGGTCGCAAACAAGAGCTAAAAAACTTAAAACTTCTTCTAGAAAAGAGAGTTTCTTCGCTTGTGGTGATTAAGGGAAGGCGCCGTATCGGGAAAAGCCGCCTCATTGAGGAGTTTGCCAAGGGAAAAAAATTCTTCCGCTTTGAAGGAATCGCCCCTACTCGGAAAACAACGGCGCAGCAACAGAGAGACGAATTTGCTAGACAGCTACATCAACAATTGGGGCTTCCGGGCCTCGAGCATGTAAAAGATTGGGGGGGGTTATTTACCCTTTTGGCCGAGGTGACAAAAAATGAACCTGTCGTCATCTTGTTTGATGAAATCACCTGGATGGGGTCCAAAGATTCCGTTTTCTTAGGTAAGCTGAAAGTAGTTTGGGATCAGGTTTTTCAAAAAAACCCCCACCTCATTCTCATTCTCTGTGGATCGATGTCCTCGTGGATCGAAAAAAATATCATTGGCAGTACTGGATTTTTGGGGCGTATTTCCTTAAAACTCACTCTCAATGAGCTCCCTTTAAACGATTGTAACCGGCTCTTGGAGAGCCGCGGGTTTAAGGGTTCCGCGCAGGAAAAATTATTGGCATTGACAGTCACTGGCGGTGTTCCATGGTACATTGAACAAATCAACCCCGCTCTGCCCATTTCCGAAAATATTCGTAAACTGTGCTTTGATCCCGACGGACTGTTTGTAGAAGAATTTAAATACATTTTTCACGATCTATTTGGGAAGCGGTTGCCCATATGCAAAAAAATTGTGGAGTCGCTGAAAGATGGATCTAAAAGTTACGATGAAATTGCAAAAAGCCTTCAATACCCCAGCGGAGGGCCGCTCACTGGATACTTGGAAGATTTGATCATTTCTGGATTTGTGGAAAAAGATGATGGCTGGTCCATACAAACGGGTCAAGAGTTGAGATCTAGTAAATATCGTATCAAAGACAATTATTTGCGTTATTACCTGAAGTATATTTCTCCTCATTTAAGGAAAATTAAAAAAGGTCTTTTTAGAACGATGTCGCCTTTCGCTCTTCCAGGTTGGGAGGGAGTGTTGGGGTTGCAGTTTGAAAATCTGGTTCTCAACAATCGGTCATCTATATGGCAAGCCCTCGATATTCGCGTAGAGGACATTGTCTTTGAAAATCCTTATACCCAGTCTAAGACAACGAAACAAGCGGGGTGTCAGATTGATTACGCCATTCAGACCCGCCTTAAGAACTTGTATCTCTGTGAGATCAAGTTTTCTCAGCACCCCATCCACATAGATGTAGTTCGAGAAGTGGAAAAGAAGGTCGCCTCCCTTAAGATTCCTAAAGGCTTCGCCTGTTTACCTGTGCTCATTCATGTAAACGGAGTTACGCAAGCCGTGGTGGATTCGGGCTTTTTTACCCGCATCGTGAATTTCAGCGATGTTGCTCTGTATAATTAATAATATTAAATTTAGTTGTTGCATTTAAATTGTCATTTAGTATAAAATGTATCTTAACTAATTAATAAAAAACGGGCATAACTATGGCATTTACAAGACCTGCGGCGGGAGATACTTTTCATTGGGGCGACTGGGACAAAGGCGGGGAAGAGCCGGCAAGTTCGCCACTGACTACCTATGGAGATAGGTCCGAGTACCCCTCTCTCGGGGATACCCCGCTGACCGATAGAGACATAAAGCAAATGATCGAATTACCGGTTCCCGAAATTGGGAGGCTTGATGTGCCGATGTTTTCTGATGGAAAGATCAAAAAAGCGGCTGGCAAGCTCTTTCTCTATTACGCATCCCGCCTCCTGACTGGCAGTGCCTATCACCGCACCTATTTTGAAAGTCTTTGCTTTGAACAAAGCCTCGGCCAGTCGGCTCATAACTGGTTGCTTCAAGAGGGTCTTATCATCGATAATCCACGAAAATATCCGATCGCGCTCGGCGCCCTGAAGAGGGTGGGAGAGGTTTTTTGCCAAACTTTTACAGATCGCGATCAGCACGCATTAGCAATGCTGCAAAATGAGACCAAAAAATACGCAGGCCAGATTTTTCTTCATTATTATTCACATATTGCTAGGGGAGAGGCATATAGCCGAGTTTATTTTACTGATAGCCTAGATTCAGTAAAACAACAGGGATATCAGCATTCTCACGATTGGTTAGTGGCGGAGGGATTGATCTCCCAGGATCCATTGCATCCCATTAGGGAGGGTGCCTTGAGAAAAGCAATCGATATTTTTTACCCTAGTCTCTACACAGACGAGCAGGTCGAAATTCTCCTGGAGCTTTCGCGCACTCTCTGAGCCTATTGGAGAACTCCTGCCTGGAGAGCGGTGAACTGTTTCCCGCTTTTCTATAGGGCCTATTCCTAGAAGAGGGGGGTGTCTTCAATGAAAAAAATCGCCATCATCTCTCAATGAACATCTTCTCAGAAGTGTGAGCCTGGAGGTGGTACCATTTGAACCAATCGGCGAAGTGGCGGATCCCTTCTTCGATGGAGACGGCGGGGCGGAAGTGGAGGAGTTGCTCGCTTTTTTGGATGTCGGCGTAGGTTTCGGGGACCTCGCCTGGCTGCATGGGGAGGAACTGCTTGATCGCTTTTTTACCGAGGGCCTCTTCGAGGAGTTGGATCAAATAGAGCAAATTGACGGGGCGGTTGTTCCCTAAGTTGAAAATTTCGCAGGGGGCGCCGAGGTCGATAGCGGCGAGGGTCCCTTGTACAATGTCGTCGATGTAGGTGAAGTCGCGCCGCATGTGGCCGTGGTTGAAGACTTGGATGGGGAGCCCTTCGCAGATTTGCTCGGCAAAGCGGTAATAGGCCATGTCGGGGCGTCCCCAAGGGCCGTAGACGGTGAAGTAGCGGAGGGCGGTGACGGAGAGGCCGTAGAGGTGGTGGTAGGCGTGGGCCATCACTTCATTGGCTTTTTTGGTCGCGCCGTAGAGGTTGGCGGGTTGGTCGGTGGAGTCTTCGACGCTAAAGGGGATTTTTTGGTTCAGTCCGTAGACGGAAGAGGACGAGGCGTAGATGAGTTTGAGCTGGGGGAAAAGGCGGCAAACTTCCAAAATCGATACAAAGCCGTGGAGATTGGAATCGACGTAGTCATCGGGCTGGGAGAGGGAGTGGCGGACGCCGGCTTGCGCGGCCAAGTGGACGACGTGGGTGATTCCATGGCGTAGCAAGAGAAGCCGGAGGGCGTCTTTCTGCCGAATATCGAGGTCTACGACTTCGATTCCTT
>CAIVVG010000049.1 GCA_903909295.1 uncultured Chlamydiae bacterium | reverse complement strand
GTGACTGGAGTTCAGACGTGTGCTCTTCCGATCTGTTATCGATGATGGGGTGGGGCTTCCTCCTTGCGGGCAGTATCGCCGCGCTCTCGATCCTCGTCAAAAATGATCACAACCATAGCGAATAAAGATGTTTATCTACCTCCTCGCCACCGTTTGCTATTTTGCTCCCCCTTCGGGCTGGCAACCTGCGAAAACCAATGACCCCGCCTCCCCCATCGAGCTCGCTTTTATCGGATCTGCGAACAACCCCACCGAATTTGCCCCCAATATCAGCCTGGCCTTTGAAGAGGTCGACTGCTCTTTGAAGGAATATGTGCGGGGAGCCAAAGAGCACATTTTGACCGAACCGGGTACTACTTGGCGCGATCTCGGCAAATTTCAGATAGCCGCAGGCGAAGCGCGACTGACCGAAAGTTCGGGACCCTCCCCTTGGGGCGACATGAAATCCCTGCAAGTCCTCTTCGTGAAAGAGACCAAAGCCTACATCCTCACAGCCACGATGTTGAAGAAGGATTTCGGAACCCTTCAGCCCACCATCCTCAAAGCGTTGAAGTCGCTCACCTTGGCCGAGGACCTATGGACTCCCGTACAAGAGCATCCCCTCTTAGCGCAGCTCCAACAGCAGATAGCCTCCCTCCAAAACCAAAAAGAGCTGGAAGCGGTGAGCCAAACGCTAGAAAAAGAGTTTTCCCAGATGGGCGCCTACTGGCAGTTTCTCGTCTTGCGTGAGGCAAATGAAAAATCTTCCAAGCAAAAATAGTCTTGAGTAGTTACACTGGTCATTATGAAAAAATTCATCACTCTACTGACACTGACGTCGCTTTTGCATGCGCAAGAAGTCCCTGCAGATCCGTCGCCAGAAACACCTGAATCGCCAGGAGAATCGACAGGGCAGACCGCCTTTGTCGCCACCAAATCAGGACAGGAAAATAACTGGCAAAACTGGGTTTTTGTAGGAGGCGCGCTTGTCGTTGCGGGTGTGGCTGTTCTCGTCGTGTCGCTTAATAGCGGCTCTGACGCTCACTAGTGGGTGCTCCTCTGCCCCCCTTTGGAAATGCGACCACATGGAAGGAGTGACAAGCTCCTTCCAGTCCGCCCGCCTCCGTTACGTTAACTCAACCCCCCTTCTCTTTGAGATGCTCTGCCTCAATGGAGAAGTCGAGACCTTCCTCAGCCTCCCTCGATTCCGTTGGTCCTCAAATTCCGTTCCTGTCCATGTGCGGCTAGAGACAGAGGAGTTTCAAGAAATAACTACACCCCTTGAAGGAGGAATGCGCCTCCGCCTCTCCCCCACAACCACAAAACGGCTCATTTCGGCCTTGCAAGAGGGACAAGAAGTCGTTATTCTTGTAGACGGGTTTGAAGAGAGACTCCAACCTGAGCAGTTCGGCACTTACTTCGAACAGCTAGTGGGGCAACCGGGCGGATTAATCAATTTTTTAAAGGGGCCATTTTTGTGAATCAACTAGAACAACTCAAAAAACTGACAACTGTAGTCTCCGACACAGGCGACTTCGAATCGATTCAACAGTACCACCCGACAGATGCCACCACGAACCCAAGCCTCATCTACGCAGCCAGCCAACAACCCCAATACGCCCCCCTCCTTGCAGAGGCTATCCGCCGCGGCAAAAATTTGGGAGCTATCTTGGATGAAGTATTCGTCCTCTTCGGACTGGAGATCCTCAAAATCATCCCCGGTAGAGTCTCCACCGAGGTCGATGCCCGTCTCTCCTTTGACGTTGAAGGGAGCGTGGCCAAAGCGCGCCATCTGATCGCCTTGTACGAAGCCGCTGGAATCAACCGCAAGCGAATCCTCATCAAACTCGCCTCCACCTGGGAAGGGGTCGCCGCCGCCCGTATCCTCGAAAAAGAGGGCATCCATTGCAATATGACCCTCCTCTTTAGCCTCCCCCAAGCCATCGCCTGCGCCGAGGCCAAAGCCACCCTCATCTCCCCCTTCGTCGGCCGCATCCTCGACTGGTATAAGAAAAGCGCCGGAGTGGCTGGCTATGCCCCCGCCGAAGACCCCGGAGTGAAATCGGTCACCCAGATCTACAACTACTACAAAAAGTTCGGCTACCCCACCCAGATCATGGGAGCCTCCTTCCGCAATCGAGATGAGATTGTGGAACTGGCCGGGTGCGACCTCCTCACCATCTCCCCCCACCTCCTCGAAGAGCTGAAAAAGAACGAAACCCCCCTCACCCGCAAACTCGATCCCGAAAGAGCGAAAACTGCCCCCATTGAAAAGATCTCCCTCGACGAAAAGGGGTTCCGCTACCTGCTCAACGAAGACGCCATGGCCACCGAAAAACTCTCCGAAGGGATCCGCAACTTCGCCAAGGACATCGTCAAGCTTGAACAATTAATCCAAAGTAAGTTATAACACTGGGCCCAAAAGGGGGCCCTATGAATCGTATCCCAAATTTTTCTCCAGACCGTCCTGTGACCCTGCTCCCTGACCCTTCTGCGCCCTGCGCTATTTGCCACAGCCAAACAGCGGGCAAGTGGGTGCAGCTTGAGGGGTATTCCGATGTCCACTACGCGTGCCTTTACGCGCGCCGCAATCTGGAAGTACCCTCAGCAGTGGTTGTGGAGACCCTCTACCAATGCGCTGTTTGCAACAAAACCCATACCCAACACGACGCCGAATCGTGGGAACACTGGATATCGCGCAAATTCTATATAACACCCGCGACGCAGCAACGCTCTACCGAGATTCTGGAGTGCTTCTTCACTGCGTTTGTCGCCCACGAAGTGGTCCGTAAACTCATCAGGAAGGGTTAATGAACGCCTATTACCCTCTCGAATACCCCTTCCCCGCGCCTGCCCCCTGCCGGATCTGTAACCAAAATACCCACGAACCCGTCATGGGCCATAATGGCCACCTGGTCCCCGTACATGAGCGGTGTTTCGGGCAATTTGTCGAAACCGTCTGCCCCACATGCGGCCAGCAAGCCATCCTTCTATCTGAAAAAGAGCCCTGGCGCTTTTGGCTCTCCCGCCACGTCTGGCCCATCGACGGAAGCGGCCTCGTCACGACTTGGCACGCCGCGAGCAGGAGGGTGCGAGAGTCTGGCAGACGAGAGGCCATCGACTTCGCCGTAGCCCTCGTCACGGCGAGAGTCCTCTTCCACCTCATCCCCGAAAAAACTTAAATAAGGAGAAATCGTTATGTCAATATTACTGCATGGTGCAACACCCACATGGAATATTGTGAGCTCAGTAAACTTTTTTACCGAGTTCGCAGAAGATGAGAACACTACTGAGGGGCGCCAGATACTTAGACTCGCGGCCATTGCCTTAAAGGTAATAGCCATTGCAGTGGCTATTTCTTTTATTCCTGCGTGCATAAACGCGGCGGTACAGGGGAATGCACTCTATCTTTTATGGTCCTACTGCCAAGCGGTCCTTTGGCATGATGTCTCCATGACATCGCATAATGCCCAGGGCATTATCGAAAGTCCTACCCACTTCTACGCTGTTAGCAAACTGCACGAGATGATCCCTCAAGAGACTATGAAGGAAGCATTTTTCAAAAACACCTTGCTGTTCTCACAGCTCTAATCGAGGGTCTTCCTCGAGCACCGCAAAAGGGCTTCAGCCCTTTCGAAACCCAGTTTTTCAAGAACTCTCCCCCAAGAGGGAGAGATTCTCCGATTGTCATTGTCAAGGGGCGGCAAATGCCTTGGCAGTCCTTTGCCGGGAGTACGAGGGCTGCGCCCTCGTGGTTTTGCGTCTTTGCATTAAATCTGTCACAGGATCGCAAGCATAAAAAAAGGGGCAGAGGACCGAAGTCCTCTGCCCCTAAACATTTAAGCGGCAAGATCCGCTTTAAGCCATAGGCGCTGTAAGAAGAAGCTCTTCGCTATCGAAATCGATCTCGAGCCCTTCTTGGACGTCTGCGAACTTACTTCCCTTCTTGTGATAGCCAAAGCCGGTTCCCACAGGAGTCATGTGACCCATGATGAGGTTGGCTTTCATATCCAAGAGGTAGTCGGTCTTGCTTGCGGCTGCGGCGGAGGTCAAGACGCGAGTTGTGTCTTGGAACGACGCGGCAGAGATGAACGACTCGGTGCCCAAAGAGGCGCGCGTGATGCCGAGGAGGACCGGCGTTGCCTGTGCGGGCTTGCCTCCCTCTTCGACCGTCTTGCGGTTCTGCTCGTGGAACACTTTGCGATCGATATCCTCTCCATGCAAGAAGGTGGTATCGCCCGGGTCTGTGATGCGCACTTTTTGGAGCATCTGACGGACGATGATCTCAATGTGTTTATCATTGATATCCACGCCCTGAAGACGATAGACCTCTTGTACCTGGTTGACCAGATACTTTTGCAATTCGCGGACGCCGCAGATATCGAGGATCTCTTGAGAGACAACCAGACCTTCTGTGATCTGCTGTCCTTTCACCACGTTATCCCCTTTCTGGACAATTAAGTGCTTGGTCAGCGGGATGAGGTGTTCCTCTTCCATGCCAGACACATCGTCGCGGACAACCACGATTCGCTTGTTCTTCTGTACGCCGCGGAAGTCGACGACGCCGTCGATTTTCGCAATCTCAGCTGCATCTTTCGGACGGCGCGCTTCGACGAGCTCAGCTACGCGAGGCAAGCCCCCCGTAATGTCCTTCGTCTTGATGGCGCCACGAGGCAATTTAGCCAAGATCATACCGGCTGCGACGTGTTGACCTTCTCGAACGCCGATCACAGCGCCTGAAGGGATCGCATAGGTACCCACGAGTTCGTTGTAATCAGAATCGGTGTAGATCGCGATCTGCGGATGGAGCTCGCCGCGATGTTGCTTGACGATGAGCTCAACCTGTCCTGTCTGCTTATTGACTTCGCGCTGGGTAGAAATCCCCTCGACGAGGTCTTCGCACTTGACGTAGCCAGGTCTTTCGCAAATGATCGGGCTGCTATGCTGCTCCCACTGACCGACTTTGATCTTTTTCTTCACTTTTGAGCCGTCAGAGAAGAAGATCTTCGTTCCCAACTCAACGGTAAAGGTTTGGAGCGGCTCAATCGAACGGTTGCTGAGGAGTTTCTTATAATCCTCGAGAGAGCGCCCTTCGTCTTTCACCACTTGGAGAGAGCCGTTCTTATTGAGGGCGAGCCAGTGGCCTTCCTCGTTTTGAACAACGCGGAGGTCCTTATAGACGAGGATGCCCCCTTCTTCCGTGATGAGCTCTGGGCTCAATCCTGCAGACGCAATACCACCCAAGTGGAACGTTCTCATCGTAAGCTGCGTACCTGGTTCACCAATCGACTGCGCGGCGATAATTCCAATCGCTTCGCCCAAACCGACGATGTTGCCAGTGGCCAAGTTGAGACCGTAGCACTTTGCGCAGACGCCTCGACGGCTCTCGCAAGTGAGCGCTGAACGGATGCGGACCAGCTCAATACCGGCATCATCGATCGCTTCGGCTTGCAGAGTAGAGAGGATATCTCCAGAACGGGCCAAGAGCTTTGTGCTATCGCCAGGCTGGTAGATATCATCGAGAACAGTACGTCCATAAATACGATCTTTGAGTGGCAAGAGCTCTTCATTGCCCTGCTTGATCGCAGAGACTTCGATCCCGTTCAAAGTGCCGCAATTGTCTTGCGTCACAATCACGTCCTGACCGACGTCTACGAGACGGCGAGTCAAGTAACCTGAGTCGGCCGTTTTCAACGCGGTATCGGATAGACCCTTACGAGCTCCGTGCGTTGAAATGAAGTATTCCATCACAGTTAACCCCTCTCGGAAGTTCGCAGTAATGGGAGACTCAATGATCTCGCCAGACGGTTTCGCCATCAGACCGCGGAGTGCGCCCAACTGCTTCACCTGAGATTTGTTTCCTCGAGCGCCCGAATCGACCATGAGATAGAGCGGGTTGAGTGCACCTGAGCTCGTGTCGTAGACGAGTTTGAAGAGATCTTCAGAGAGGCGGTCTGACACTTCTGTCCAGATACTAATGATCTTTGAGTGGCGCTCCCCTTCTGTGATGATCCCGTCTTCGTACTGCTTCTTCACGACAGCCACTCGCTTGTAGGCCTCAGCGAGCACTTCTGCTTTATGAGGAGGCACTTTAACGTCGCAAGTTCCCATGGAGAGGGATGCCTTGGTTGCTTCGGCAAATCCGAGGTTTTTGATATCGTCGAGGAAGCGAACAGTCGCTTCGAGGCCGATCTTCTTATAGCACTCTAAAACGAGCTCAGAGAGGCGCTTTTTGCGTAAGACATAGTTTTGGAATCCGAGTTGTTTTGGAACTACAGTATTGAAAATCACTCGACCTGGAGTTGTTTCAACAATACCGCCATCGATGAGAACTTTGATTTTCTCATGGATGTACATGCCACGGCCATAATGGTCGCGACGTCCATCGGGAGACTGCTCATCTTTGGAGTACCAGTTATGGCTGCCGCTGGAGTGCATCGCCATCAGGACCTCTTCCGGACCTCGGAAAGTCTTGATCTCGCTGTGTTCTTTTCCTGGAAGGACAACCGGATCATGCATCAAGTAGTAGAGACCCAAAATCATATCCTGTGAAGGAACCGCAACAGGTCTCCCTGAAGAAGGGAGGAAGATGTTGTCAGGAGCCATCATCAGCAATTTGGCTTCGAGCTGTGCCTCGATGGAGAGAGGAACGTGAACCGCCATTTGGTCCCCGTCAAAGTCGGCGTTGAACGCAGGCGTGACGAGAGGGTGAATGCGGATCGCTTTCCCTTCGATCAAAACGGGCTCAAATGCCTGGATACCGAGGCGGTGCAATGTAGGAGCTCGGTTCAAGAGGACAGGGTGTCCTTTGATGATCTCTTCTAACACGTCCCACACTTCGGGCACCTGCTTTTGAATCATTTTCTTCGCAGAGCGGATGGTGTAAACATACCCCAAATCCTTCAGTCTCTTAACGATGAACGGTTCGAAGAGATCGAGGGCCATTTTCTTGGGAAGACCGCACTGATTGAAGCGGAGTTCAGGTCCGACCACGATGACGGAACGGCCTGAGTAGTCGACCCTCTTGCCGAGAAGGTTTTGACGGAAACGGCCCTGTTTTCCTTTGAGCATCTCAGAGAGCGCTTTGAGGGGGCGGTTACCGGCTCCCATGACAGGGTGGCCGTGGCGGCCGTTATCAAAGAGCGCGTCGACTGCCTCTTGGAGCATCCTTTTTTCATTCCGGACGATCACATCGGGGGTCTTGAGTTTTAAAATCGCCTTTAGACGATTATTTCGGTTGATCACTCGACGATAGAGGTCGTTGAGGTCAGAGGTCGCAAATCGACCTCCATCCAACGGGACCAAAGGACGTAAATCGGGAGGGATCACAGGAACGCAACCCATCACCATCCATTCCGGTTTATTGGTCGAAGAGGAAAATTCTTCTACAATTTTCAAACGCTTCGCCAGCTTCATACGGGCTTGGATCGACTTGGTTTTGCGGAGCTTGTCTTTGAGCTCTACCACGAGAGAAGAGAGGTCTTCTGTCTTCAGGATCGACTGGACCGCTTCGCCGCCCATTTGAGCTTTGAAGGCATCGGCGCCCCATTTTTCTTGGGCTTCGCGGAATTCGTTGTCGTTGAGGAGCTGTTTTTTCTGTAAATCAGTACGGCCCGGATCGGTCACTACGTACTCTTCGTAGTAGATCACCCGTTCCAGATCTGAAGTGGGCATGCCGAGGATATTGCCGATGCAAGAGGGCATGGTTTTGAAAAACCAAATATGCACTACAGGCACTGCGAGATCAATGTGAGCCATTCTCTCACGGCGCACTTTAGAAAGGGTTACCTCTACGCCGCAACGGTCGCAGACGATCCCTTTGTGCTTGATCTTCTTGTACTTACCGCAAGCACATTCCCAATCGCGGGTAGGTCCGAAAATCTTTTCGCAGAACAGTCCCCCTTTTTCAGGTTTGAATGTCCGGTAATTGATGGTCTCCGGTTTCTTGATTTCGCCGCGCGACCAGTCTCCACGGATGACATCCTCTGAAGCGATTTTGATTGTCAACTTATCAAATTGTGAGTTTCTTACGTCCTCTTCACCAGCAAACATGTACAAAATCCCCTTAATTGACTGCTTCGACAAATTCTGTGCGGACGTCAAGGCAAAGCCCCTGCATCTCTTTCACGAGCACGTTGAATGACTCAGGCGTTCCTGCGACCAACGTATTTTCCCCTTTTACGATCGACTCGTAAATACGGGTTCTTCCAGCCACGTCATCGGACTTGACTGTCATCATCTCTTGCAGAAGGTGCGCTGCGCCATAGGCTTCCAGCGCCCACACTTCCATCTCTCCGAAGCGCTGACCCCCCATCTGCGCTTTACCGCCGAGCGGCTGCTGCGTGACGAGTGAGTAAGGGCCGATTGAGCGGGCGTGGATCTTATCTGCAACAAGGTGGCTGAGTTTCAGCATGTAGATGTAGCCGACGACGACGCGGTTATCGAACCGCTCGCCAGTTCTTCCATCGAAGAGGTACGCTTTCCCCTCTTTGAACATTTTTTGGCTATCCATCATCTCCCAGATTTTCGATTCGGGGAAACCTTCAAAGACGGGACTCTTTACCCAGATCCCTGCCTTCTTAGCGGCGTAGCCGAGGTGCGTTTCCAAGAGCTGTCCCATGTTCATACGGGAAGGTACGCCCAAAGGATTCAAGACGATTTCGATCATGTCCCCGTTGGAGAGGTAAGGCATATCGGCTACAGGAACCAGTTTGGCGACGACGCCCTTGTTTCCGTGGCGACCTGCCATCTTATCTCCCACTTGGAGCTTGCGCTTGGTGGCGACATAGACCTTCACCTGGCGGATGACGCCTGGATCGAGTTCTGTGTCCCCTTTGCGCATGAATTCGACTTCTGTCTTGTGCTGTGTCTCGAGAGCCTGGTAAGCGAGTTCAAATTCGCGGAAGGTCTTCTTGAGCTCGCCGTAGATATCCTTATCGGCCATCAAGAGGTCTTCTGCTTTTTCATTTTCGAGCAGTTCAAGAGTCTCCTGGACGATCACCTGTCCCTCTTGAACGAGAACTTCTCCCGATTTGCGATGCATGATCGCAGCAGGAGCTTTTTCGTTGAGGAGGAGGGCTCCGAGTTTTTCGTGGAACTCGAGCTGCAGTTCGGCCTCTTTCGTTTTGAAATCGGAATGGATATCTTTGATGCGAGTCGCTTCTTCAACCAACTCATCGTCGGTCTTAGAGAGGCGGTCTCTGCGTGAGAAAACCTTCACATCCATGACCACCCCTTCTGTTCCAGGAGGCGCCGTCAAGGAGGCATCTTTGACATCGGCCGCTTTTTCGCCGAAAATCGCGCGGAGAAGTCGCTCTTCAGGAGAGAGTTCTGTCTCTGACTTAGGAGTGATTTTTCCAACGAGAATAGTCCCCGGTTCAACCAGCGCGCCAATCCGGATAATTCCATCTTCGCCGAGATCTTTGAGCATCTCTTCAGAGACGTTTGGAATATCTTTGGTGATCTCTTCTTTGCCGAGCTTTGTATCGCGGGCAGTCAGCTCAAACTCTTCCAAATAGATCGAGGTATAGTAGTCCTCTTTGATCAATTTTTCAGAGATGATGATCGCATCCTCGTAGTTGTAACCGCACCAGGGCATGAAGGCCACCAGGACGTTTTTACCCAGAGCGACTTCCCCTTTATCGGTTGCGGGACCATCGGCTAGAACATCGCCTGGCTTGATTTTATCGCCCACTTCGCAAAGCGGAGTCTGGTTGATGCAGGTACCGCCGTTGGAGCGCATGAACTTCTTCAAGACATAGGTCTTCTTGTTCAGTGGGTTATCTTTAGGAGCCACGACGATTCTAAAGCCGTCGACGTAATCAATCACACCCTCTTCTTGGGCGACGATCACGGCGCCTGAGTCGCGTGCAGAGCGCCCTTCCAGTCCTGTTCCCACGAGCGGAGCTTCTGCTCGGAGGAGGGGAACGGCTTGGCGCTGCATGTTCGAACCCATCAAGGCGCGGTTCGCATCATCATGCTCCAAGAACGGGATCAATCCAGAGACGATCGAAACGAGCTGTTTCGAAGAGACGTCCATATGGGTGATCTTGTCCGTTTCAATCTCCATCGGCTCGCCCCGTTGGTGAGCCCAGCAAAGAGATTCTTTGAACATGTTGTGGGAGTCGAGTGCGGTCGATGCCTGCGTGATGATGTAGTTGGCCTCTTGGTCCGCCGTCATGTATTCGATCTCGTCGGTGACGACGTTATCGCGGACAATCCGGTAGGGAGTTTCGATGAATCCAAACTCATTGATCTTTGCAAAGGTAGCTAAAGAAGTGATCAAACCGATGTTCGGTCCCTCAGGAGTCTCAATCGGGCAAATACGGCCGTAGTGAGAGGGGTGAACGTCGCGCACTTCAAAGCCCGCTCTTTCTCGGTTCAGACCGCCGGGTCCTAGGCAAGAAAGTCTCCGTTTGTGGGTCAGCTCGGAGATCGGGTTGGTCTGGTCCATGAACTGGGAGAGCTGCGATCTGCCGAAGAAGTCTTTCAAGACGCCAGCCAGTCCCTTTGCAGAGACGATTTTGCCTGGGGTCATTGTATCGGAAGAGAAGTCAAAGAGGTTCATTCTCTCTTTGATGATCTTTTCCATACGAGCCAGACCGATGCGGCACTGGTTCTGGATCAATTCGCCGACAGAACGGACGCGGCGGTTGCCCAAGTGGTCGATATCGTCGACAAAAGCCTTCTCATCGCCGAGTTTGAGGCGGATTAAGTATTTGAGCGCTTCGACGACATCTTCTTTGCGGAGCGTTACGACGCCGAGTTCCTCTTCGGTTGTGCTCAAGCCCAATTTGCGATTGAGTTTGTAGCGACCTACGCGGCCCAAATTGTATCTCTTCGGATCGAAGAAAAGGCGCATGATCGCAGATCTCGCATTGGAGAGAGTAGGGGGCTCGCCGGGGCGAATTTTGCGATAGAAATCTTTCAGAGCCGATTCGTAGGAGTCGGTGGTGTCTTTGGAGAGCATCTTGATGACCGGATGGGTCTCATCGGCTTCTTCCGCGACGCGCACTGTCTGCACCCCTTCATCGACCATTCGTTTCAACATCGCGGTGGTGAGTTTTTCCCCCGCCTTGCCGAATACGAGACCTGTCTGTTCGTCGACGACATCTTCTGCCAGAATTTTTCCGACGAGCTTGACGAAGTCTTTTTCTGACTTGATCTTCACCTTCACTGTTTCAAAGAATTCCTCTATGATATCGGCATCTGTAGAGTAGCCCAATGTGCGGATAAAGGTAGAGGCGAGGATTTTGCGACGCCGTTTTTTTCGATCGATGTAGATGTAGACGAGGTCGTTGCTGTCAAAGGAAGCCTCTAGCCAGCTACCGCGATAAGGGATGATCCGGAAGGAGTAGAGCATGGTCCCTTTGGAGTGCCTTTCTTGTTCAAAGGCGATACCAGGAGAGCGGTGGAGTTGGGAGACGATGACCCTTTCGGCGCCATTGACGATGAATGTCCCTTTGTCGGTCATTACAGGGATTGTGCCCATGTAGACCTCTTCTTCCTTGATCCCGGTTTCATCGGTCAGGCGGAAGCGGACTTTGAGAGTGACGTTGTAAGTGATCCCGCGGCGAATGCACTCCTCGGGAGAATATTTAGGAACACCTAGATTGTAGGAGAGAAATTCTAAAACAGTCTTCTCATCATACGATTTGATGGGAAAGAGCTCGGTAAAAACCTCCTGCAATCCAATGTTGGTCCGCTCGTGGGGCAACAGGTGGGATTGGAGGAACTGATTGTAGGACTTAATCTGAATTTCGATCAGGTTGGGAAGATCGATGATCTCCTCTCTCTCTCGAAAACTCACCCGTTTTGGGGGTCTTTGTAGCATGGGGGCTCGCTCCTAACTCTAAGATTCCAGAAAAAAACAAACGCACAGAAGCTGCTCGGCGCAGCCTCTGCACTAATACAATAACCAACTCTGTATTTTTTTTACAGTGCTGTTAATTTTACTTTACCACCTGCAGCTTCGATCTTCTGCTTAATGGTTTCAGCTTCCGCTTTAGGAGCAGTCGGTTTCAGGTCTTTAGGAGCTCCCTCAACGAGGTCTTTTGCTTCTTTCAGGCCCAGACCGGTCACTTCGCGAACGGCTTTGATCACGCTGATTTTCTTGTCATCAGGGATTCCAGCTTCCAAAGTAACTTTGAAGTCTGTTGCGTCTGAAACAGGAGCTGCGGCTGCGGCTCCAGCAGGAGCTGCGGCTACAGCCACGGCTGCAGTGACGCCCCATTTTTCTTCTAATTTGGTTTTGAGTTTCGCCATATCGAGCACAGAGAGGTGGCTCAATTTCTCGACGAGATCTTCTAATACTTGTGTCATGGTTTTCTATCTCCTAGATCTATTGATTTGTTGCTTCTTGGGATTTGACCTTCGCCTCTAAGACGGATAATGTTTGCGACATGGGCGATACCAAGAGACTGAGGAACTGAGCCCTCATTTCGTTCAAGCTGGGCAGCTTCGATAACGTATCGATTTCTGCGCCGGGGACAATTTTCCCTTCCAATTGGCCACAAAGGACTTTGAGGAGGTCTCCGTTTTCTGAGGAGAACTTACAAAATGCCTTGATGGTGCTAGTTGCATCTACTTGAGACACAAACACAACGCCAATATGACCTTGGAGAAGATCCACATCAAATTGGATCCCTGCTTGCTTTGCGGCGGCGAGAAAGACCCGCTTTCCGACCACTTTGAACTGGCCCCCTTCTTTAGCGACCTGCTCGCGCATGCGCCAAGAGAGATTGGGTTCCAAGCGATCGTACTTTGCGACGATCATCCCTTTTGAGGCATCGATCTTCTGCTTGATTTCATTTAAGAGAAGTTCTTTTTCGGCTCTCATGATTCTCCCTTAGTTCACTGCTACAGATTGAAGATCAATTTTCAAACCTGGACCCATCGTTGTCGAGAGGTACAGAGAGCGAAAGAAGATCCCTTTAGAGCTCGCCGGTTTTGCCCGCGCAATTCCCTGAAAGAGAGACATGAGGTTTTCTAACAATGACTCTTTGGAAAAGGATATTTTCCCAACTGCATTGTTGATGTTGCCAGTCTTATCGACTTTGAACTCAACCTTACCTGCCTTGATCTCTTTGACTGCCTTGGCGATGTCTGTCGTCACGGTACCCGCTTTCGGGGTAGGCATCAGACCGCGTGGTCCGAGCACTTTACCGAGCTTGCCCACTTCCCTCATCATATCGGGGGTTGTGATCAGAGCGGAGAAATCGGTCCATCCCGCTTTGATTTTCTCGACGAGGTCTTCTGCTCCGACAAAATCGGCTCCTGCGGCCTGTGCGTCCTTGGCTTTGTCCCCTTTCGCGATCACAGCCACTAAGATCTTTTGACCTGTGCCGTGAGGGAGGGAAACGGTGCCGCTGACTTGCTGGTCCGATTTTTTCACATCGACGCCTACTTTGAGAGCGGCATTGACCGATTGATCGAACTTGGTCACTGGGCATTTTTTGAAGAGCTCAATGGCCTCTTCGAGGGAGTACGTTCTGGCAGGGCCGATGAGTTGATCGATCTGCTTCATTCTTTTTGATCTGTGTGCCATTATCCCTCCACAATATCTACGCCCATAGAGCGTGCGGTTCCCATCACCATCATTTCCGCTGCGGCTTCAGTCACGATGCGCATATCAACGATTTTTGCTTTGGCGATTTTTTTTACCTGAGTGCGGGTCAGCTTGCCGACCTTGTCTCGGTTAGGTATTTTGGAACCCGATTCGATTCCAAGCTCCTTGAGGATCATCCGCGATACAGGGGGCTGTTTCGTGATGAAAGAGAAAGACTTGTCGTGGAAGACAGTGATCTCGACGGGGAGAATATCGCCCACTCGATCTTGTGTCTTCGCATTGAAGTCTTTACAGAAAGCCATGATGTTAATCCCGGCAGATCCTAGGGCTGGGCCGATAGGGGGCGCGGGGTTAGCTTTTCCTGCAGGGATCTGCAGTTTAATGACTTTTACTATTTTTTTTGCCATTTCTTTCCTTTTTCTTGAGTGTTATCGGGTGAAAATCACCCTCCTCAACTAGCATTGTCCGCAGTTGCCTGCTCAACTTGCCAGAATTCCAGGTCGTCTACGCGTGTGTCTCGTCCGAAGATGGAGACGGTGACGCTCAGGCGGCCCTTTTCGTGGTTGACTTCGGTGACCGTACCGACGAAGTTGATAAAAACTCCATCGTTGATCTTCACTCGATCGCCTATATCCACTTTGTGCTTTTGCACAACTCCTTTTTGCCTGTCGTCGAGTTCTTTCATGATATCGCCGATCTCTTTGTCAGAGAGAGGCATAGGCTTCTCCCCTCCGAGGAAATCGATGACTCCTGGGGTGTCTTTGACATAAGCCCAAGATTCATCATGGAAATTCATCTTTACCAGAAGGTAACCGGGCCACATCCGTTTTTCGCTGACTTTTTGTTGCCCGCGCTTCACTTCCGCCACGTTTTCCGTGGGAATTAAAATTTCGACGATATCATCGGCCATTTTTTTAGCGTGGAGGTACTCTTCGAGTGCCTTCTTCACTTTTCTTTCGTGGCCAGACAATACTTGGACGACATACCATTTATGCATAGTTTACCCGAATACCGCTCGAACAAGAGCTGTGGCCAATTCCAACACGCTCCGAATGCCGAGATCGACAATATAAATCCCAAAACCGAAGATGAAAGTGGCAATGATGACAGCCTTCGTGCAAAGGATCAATTCATCCCTTGGCGTCCAGGAGACCTTTTTCAGCTCGTTCAACACTTCTCTGAAATAGGACGCTTTCTTTTTTTTACTGTCTATCATTGTGGACACTGTCATTTTCAACCCTTTTTAAATCGAGTGCGGAGGGACTCGAACCCCCGACCGGCGACTTTGGAGATCGCTGCTCTACCAACTGAGCTACACACCCTTCCAAAGCGGAAGTTCCCTTCCGCTTCTTCTATACCCTATTTCAAGATCTTAGAAACGGTACCGGCGCCGATCGTTTTGCCACCCTCG
>CAIVVG010000048.1 GCA_903909295.1 uncultured Chlamydiae bacterium | reverse complement strand
TCTTTTCCAATGACGATCCCATTCGGGTTGATCAAAAACACTTTTCCATTGGCGTGGAGCTGACCGAGAAGTTGACTGATATCGGAGCCGGTAACGCGGTTCAATACGGCAGAGTCGGCAGAGGGCTGGATGAAGCGAGTGATTTCATGGGGTTGAATAGAAAACGAGTCCCAGTTCAAAATCGCTCGATCGGAAGTGGTGATGTCTAAACAGTGCCCACTCTCAGCTAATGCAGCGCTTCCCGCTTCAACAGCTACCTGAGTCGGTTGAGCATGCAGGGTTCCTACACAGATCCAAAGAGCAATCCAAGCGCATCTCATTGTCGCACCCGCTTCCACTCGATTTTCCCCACATGGTCATGCGTGAGAATACGCCAATGGAGCCAACTGACCCCCTCTCCCGATAGCAAGATAGACGCAACGGCCGCCTGAAATGCTTCTGTCGAAAAAACGAGAGGGATAAACTGGTACAAAATAGCGTAGGGGAAAGCACCCCGATCGATTTGTGAATTGTAATAGACCCCTAGAGTGCCTGTATTGGGATCGACGTTCTGTTGGTTGATTTGCGTTGGAAAAACACTCGTCGTGGGACGGGAGGAATAAAGGGCCACCTTACCTCCCACAGTCGTGATCGTGCAGTTGCTTGCCATGGTGATACTGCCTGAGCCTACTTTAGCGAACGAGGTGTACTTATTGTCTGCGACGAATGTCAGTTCGCCTTGATTTTGTGTCGTGATGGAGACAGGAGTGGGGACGAGCAAATTATTGTTTGCTACAAACACATAATTATTGCCATTGGTACCCGTTATGGAGTCGGTGATCACGATATCATTTCCTGCTGAAAACAATACGCTAGAGCCCGCAGGAGAAGTGCAGGTGATTGTATTTGCAATATCTACATCTGCTGAAGAGCTAAAAGTAATCGTCTGGGAGGCCCCTCCCGCCAATGTCAGGGCTCCGTTCACGGCCACACCTAAAGTCCCCGCACAAGTGATATCTCCGCTGTTGGCAGTCAAGGTGACTGTGTTATCCACAGCAAATACGTTACCCGCAGAGAAAGAGACGCTGCTATTGGTCGTGGTGATATTGGAGGAGATAATGATGTTGCTGCCCGCAGTGAAAGAATTACTTCCTGTGTTGATTGTATTTCCGGTAAAAACGATATTGCCCCCGGCATTGAAATTAAGCCCCTGAGAGCTGGTCGATGAGATTGTGCAGGGCTGTTGAATGCGAATATTTCCAGGAGTGGAGATCGTCCCGCTGGCGGCTGTCAATGAAGCCGGTGAGAGAACGGTGATATTTGCACCCGCAGACATCGTTAAATTTCCATTATTGACCTGAATAGAGTTAAAGAGGGAGACACTGCTCGCTGTTGTGAGGCTAACATTGGCTACATTGTTCGTGATGAGAGGCCCTCCGATCGTGATTCCCGTGGCGCCATTGTAACTCACAGAACCAGTGCCAGTACTATTGTATGTGACGCTAGATCCACTACCCGACTGAATATAACTAGCTGTCGAGACGACAGACACATTGCCATTGTGAGTGGAGAATACCATGGGTGAAAATCCCAGTATTGCACCCCCATGGCTTGAAAATGAGAGATTGCCATCGCCTGTGGTGAAATTCCCAGAGAAATTCATGCCTGATCCAGCAGTCACACTCAAATTTCCCGTACCGCTGAGAATGGTCGAGGTGGTATTGATGTTACTCCCTGCACTAAAACTAAAGTTCCCATCCGTAGTGAATGTAAGAGGCCCTGAAGAAAACGACATGTCAGCTGTTGTCGAACAGACTAAATTTCCCGTAGTAGAGGTCAAGTTGCTTTGGACACCCACTGTACCTACTGCCTTGAGAGTCAGTGTATTGCTCCCCCAACTGACAGGGCTTGAGATCGTAATGGCTCCTGTGCCAGCTCCTGTGGTCCCCGTTGTGTCGATGGTGACATTGCAAGTTGCAAGCTGGTTTTGAAGATCAACGTTGTGGATTTGGTTCGTTCCCGCACCGACAAACTGATAACTGATAGGGGGCACGCAACCACTCCATGTCCCCGTGGTTCCTGCGCCACTAATGACGACATCCACGGGATCGAGCAGAAGTGTGCCCACCTTGCCCAAAGGGGCTTGCGTGTTGGCTTTGCCGTGATAGTCCAAATAGGGAGCAGATACCTCGATAAACCCTCCGTCGCCTCCTCGAGGCCCTCCCCGAGCGGACAGAGTTCCGTAGTGGAAGTTGGCGTGATCGCCCCACAAAATCACTTCCCCCCCGTTGCCAGTCTCTAAGGCATCGGCGCGCAAGGTAGTTTCCTCTCCCGCCCATGCGATGCGAGTATTTTCGAAAATGCACCCTCCTTGGTCCGGAGAGGAGACATCGATGCGCGCTTGTTCCACGAGTTGGGCAATGTCGCCGAGTAGGTCAACGGTGCCAGCCGGGGCTTCGATGGAACCGGCCACCTCTATTTTTCCTTGCGGAGCGCGCAAGAAAACTTTGCCCCCTTCCTGAGAGAGGCGGCTTGCTTGAACCATGCCTCTATGGTTGAT
Source organism: uncultured Chlamydiae bacterium (assembly GCA_903909295.1). Taxonomy (GTDB): domain Bacteria; phylum Chlamydiota; class Chlamydiia; order Chlamydiales; family SM23-39; genus CAIVVG01. The sequence continues at coordinate 484 of CAIVVG010000048.1, read as the reverse complement.
GGCGAGGGCTTGAGCGCCGTCCGATTGGAGTTCGACGACGAGCCCTTGGAGGGTCCCTTCATTGGAAAGAGAGCTATCCGAACCGGCTCGAATAAAGAGTTCTGTAGTGCCAGAGGGCTGCACGAGGAACTCCGATCCTGCGCCGAGCGATACGTGGGGGGCCTTGATGGTTCCTTCGTTATGGACGTGGCGCGCTAAGAGGCAAACGGGGCCTGATGCAGAGGAGATGAGCCCTAGGTTTTTGATAGTTGCCGAGCTGTCCCCCTCAAAGTAAAACGCTCCCGAGTCCAAAGTCCGCACCTGCAGCGTCGAAGCGATGAGCCCTGCCGTATTGATCACCGCATCTTTTCCAATGACGATCCCATTCGGGTTGATCAAAAACACTTTTCCATTGGCGTGGAGCTGACCGAGAAGTTGACTGATATCGGAGCCGGTAACGCGGTTCAATACGGCAGAGTCGGCAGAGGGCTGGATGAAGCGAGTG
>CAIVVG010000047.1 GCA_903909295.1 uncultured Chlamydiae bacterium | reverse complement strand
CCACCCTATCACACACACAAAAAAAGTGCATTTAAAATATTTACTACCAGCCAAGAAGGAGAAGATGCTCCGTTATTGGCTCTCGTCCATGCGGCTTTTGGCGATGAGGCGATAGGTGATACAAATCAATGGACAAACAGCCGGAATTTCCAACTCATCAGGATTCCGAATGAGCCGTTCCCAGACGTAGAGCATGTCAATAAGGGAGAAAGTGACTCTCGGGAAGGGTCTGTCCCCCCCCTCGATAATGATCCCTTGCACAGTAATATAGTCTGATTCCCGTGAAGCGAGGAATAAAGCAAGATACGCCACTTCCTGAAGATTCCCCAAACGTCCCCAGGGAATAGCAAGAAGGTGGTCCTTCATATGCTTCTCGCCGAGAGCGAGCATCCCTTCTGACATAATATTTCCAGGCTCTATCGCATTCACGTTAATATGGTACTTTGCCAGTTCAATGGCAGCTGTGCGAACTAGGCCACAAAGACCGCTCTTGGCCGCACCATAATGAGCAAATCCGGGCATAGCTACCACTGGCCCCGTGGCAGAAGAGGTATTGGCAGCAGGATAGGGGAATGTTGGATTTTGCGCATGTTAAAAATCCCCCTCCTTGAAAAAATCTTGACCTTTTGTAAAAAATTCGTACAATTCTACCACTTCACTCAAACCCAAGGAGGAGTGTCATGACAACAGCAGTCGGATCAGCTACAGAAACAGTCGTGTGCGAAGAAACCACCAATGGCTTATATTCGGAAGAATCTAGTCGGATTACCGATGAGGCTAAAGACCGTCTCCGCGAACTGCGGACCCATTTAGAAAATAGGCCCGACGCAGCACGTAACTGGAATGCCTCTGGTAACCACACACCTTCACGTCCGAAACCCCTTTCCAATGTTGAAGGACGGGTAGATGCGGGACTACGAGTAGAATGGGGCGGCAGCGATGGCACTAGAGTCAGCGCAACAGCCTCTGCAGAGGTGCGCGATAACAAAGGCAACTATGCAGATGCAACTTACTCGAAAGATGCCGAGAAAAATACATTTGAGGTCCATGCTGGCCGCGATTCTACTATCTCAACAGACCAAAAAGAGAAAAAATAAATGAAACTGAAATGGGGCGCACTATTGATCTTCTGCTTGCTTAGCGCAAGTGTCGTTTTATACTGGAGACACTCTCAATCCCGCTCCGGAGAGATCCAACAGACGCCCCATCTTACAGCAAGTCTTCCCCATTATTTTATTTCTGTTCCAGTGGTCGCCTTTTCTCACATTAACATGCCCATACTGACCCTTCAAATTGAAGACAAACAGCTCCCCATCGGCCTAGATTTAGGGTTCAGAGGGGATTTAAGTCTGTCAGCAGAGGTTTTGAATGAACTGACAAACAAGAGTTATCGCGGCTCTAAAACCATGTGGAATTTCCGCGGAGACTCCTATGAAGCGAAATTATACGATATCCCTAAAATCAACCTTGGAAAACTCCGTCTATCTGGATTAATCACCAAAGAGACTCATAGCGCATTCCACCAGAGAACGACTTTTAGCAATCCAAATGCCCCCCCTCCGACAGATCTGGTGGGTTTTGTGGGGTGGGAGTTATTTAGGGCCTCAAATCTTTTCCTCGATTTGGCCAATGCAGAAATTGCTTTCTGCGATGGGCTATCCTCTCTCAATGAGCGAGGTTATTTACCCGAAGAATTTGTCCAGACGCCTTTGCTAACAGATAGAGGACTGGTAGAGTGTCATGCACTAACCACCAAAGGTCTTTTGCGCTATGCCCTAGACACAGGATGTACCTGGAATATTTTCCATCAAGAAAACCCCCAAAATCTCCCTCTAGAGAAAATGATAAAAGACCCCGACTCTTCCGTGACATTTCCTACATTCACGATTTCCGGCCGAAATCTGGGCCCCATCGATTTTGTGCAACTACCCATCAATCTCCCTATCCCTATCGACGGAGTCCTGGGGATGGAGTTTTTCCTTGAGTTCGCCGTCTTTATCGATTTTGCTAACCAACAAATCTACTTCGCCCCTGCAAAAAAACGCTGAAAAGGGAGCGGCATGTAAAGCTGTTTTGAAATTTATAAAAAAAAAGTGGCTGTTTCTTGCGGTAGTGCTCGTTGGCATCTCGGTTGCCGGTGTTTGGTCTTGGCGCCGAACCAAAAGCACCCCAATCCCTACAGCCACTTACTATACACGAGTCCCTCTTTCAGGCTTTTCTGAAACACAAATCCCTCTGTTATCTATCCATATTGAGGGGCAAACAATCCCCGTGAAACTCGACTTGGGATTTCGGGGCGATCTCAGCCTCCCTGAAGAGTTGATCTCCTCCCTGAAACACAAACGGTTCCTAAAAACCATTTCCATGACAGGTATTCGAGGCAAGCTCTATAAAGACTCCCTTTATCAAATCCCTAAATTTTCCATCGCCAATATTGCATTTAAACAAACGACTCTCCAAAAAGAATCCCCTGATCTCTTTCAAGATTCTATTTTGGCGTGGGCTGAAGAGTCTCCGCCAAAAATATATGGACGTATTGGATGGGAGTTGTTCTATCACACGACCCTCTTTCTCGACCTTCAAAATGAGGAGATCATCCTGAGTGACAGTTTTGCCACTCTACAACAACACGGATATTTTACAGGTCCTTGCACGCGAGCCCCCCTGATTCTCAATCGGAGACTCCCCGAAATCGATGCAGAGACCTCCCAAGGCCCCCTGCGTTGCCTACTAGATACGGGGAGCACTTGGAACATTTTGAACGTCCCCGCTGGCCCCTCCTTAGAGATCCCTTCATTTAAAATCGCAGGGCAGGAATGTGGAGCGCAAACTTTTCGCCAAATCCCCCTCCAGTTCCCCATCCCTATCGATGCGATTCTGGGAACGGACTTTTTCTTCCAGTTCGCCGTCTTTATCGACTTTGCCAATAAACAGACCTACTTTGCCCCTTCGAAAAAGCACTGGCGAAGCTAATTATAAAAACAGCAAGCAACTTATTATTAGTGCATTATGAATTTCTAGTGCAATATAAATTGTGAATGTGTTACAATGAATGCATTGAGAGGCCGAATGACAGAAGATGGATACTGGAATGATGTGCGACTCAAAAAAGAAATACTCAAGCACATCGAAAATGAAACATTCGTGTTGACCAGACATGCTGCTCAAGAGCAAAAACACGATGGGGTTGACTTGGGGGATACGCTCCGCGCTCTAAAAGAAGGCCGACACGAAAGAGAAAAGACGGGGTTTGATAACAAATTCCAGATTTGGAAATATGCAATTAGAGGGAAAACAGAAGATTCTGAGACCATGAGAGTTATTGTTTCCTTCCCAAGCGAAAAAATGATGATTATAACGGTGATAAAGCTATCAAAGGGACAGTAAATGGAAAAAACACAAGAGACATTTGTTTATGAGGGACTTGGATTTCCTGTTGAGCTCATCGATTGTCCGATGAAAAAAATAGCTGGAGAGTGGATACTCGACATCAATTTAGCAGCCTTGCAACGTTTTGTTTTCCAAGGTTTGGTCCACAAACCCCATCCCTTAACAGGAAAAGAGCTGAGATTCATGAGGAAATTCTTAAATATGACTACAACAGAGTTTGGGGAAAATTTAGGAGTGTCCCACGCCGCTGTCGTGAAATGGGAGAAAGCGCAGGCTCAAATCAGCCCTGCCCAAGAACCTTACATCCGCCTCTTTCTTTGCGAGAGATTTCAGGAGAGTGAACTTCTCAGGCTTTATAAAGAAATCCGCCCAGCGGGACTCGTAAAAGCAGAGCACGGAACCCTCACCCCATTTCAAGTGAACACTAAAGATCTTGAAGCGGCTAATTTTTAGATCTAGGGCCTGTAAAGCGGCTTTACATACCGCTTCCTTTGACGTGCAGAGCCATCAAGATGTCGTCGATGTAGCGATCTCCCAATTTAACTCTCCTCTGCAAGCGCCCTTCCTCAAAAAATCCCATTTTTTGGTAGAGAGCAATAGCCCTTGTGTTGGATGCCCGCACGTTCAACTCAATCTTTTCCACAGTACCCGATTGTTTGGCCCATTCAATCAACTTCTCCATGAGGCGCGTACCGATCCCTTGTGCCTGGTGGCCTTTGTGAACGACTATGTGCAGTTGGGCTACGTGGCGAAGGGACTGCAAATGGAGGGCTTTCAAAAAGGCGTGGCCTACAAGATGTCCTTCTTTCTCGGCAACGAGGTAAATCCCCTGAGCGGCCTCAATGGTCCGTTTGACATTCTCCTCGCTCAATTCGGAGGGCTGCGAGCACAAGTAGCCTGGTTCTTGAGCAATTTCCCGCTCCGCTTCGACGATGCATCGGGCATCCTCTATTATTGCTTGTCGAATGGTTACAGTCATACTCACAGGTTGTTAGGACTATTGTAGAGCTATTCGCAAAAATATGCTATTTTTGCGAGAAAACCAGGGGGACTCCAATGTCGTTTTTCGATGTTTCCGCGGACAAGAAAAGAACGATCGAGGTAGTTGCCTATGATCCAAAGTGGCCAGAACTGTTTGAAGTAGAGGCCAAGCTCGTCAAACAGGCCCTCGGCAGCAACTGCATAGTAGTCCACCACATCGGCTCGACAGCCGTACCTGAACCTATCCAAGTAAAAAGTTTCGGTCGATTTTAGTAAACGCTTAGCGATT
>CAIVVG010000046.1 GCA_903909295.1 uncultured Chlamydiae bacterium | reverse complement strand
CTTTCTTGGGAGCCATGTCGAGCCTCAAATTTTTCGTGTAACCAACAAAAAATTTACAAGCTCACTGGACTTAAGGCAAGAAAAACCTTATCCGCAGCTATTTATGCAACAACGCCTTACAGAGACGGAGAAAATTTTGTAAATCAACACCAATCAGAAAAAAAGATCGCTAAAAGGGCTTGAATACCCCTCTAGCATTTTTAACCAGTCCTTCCAAGTCAACACTATGCTCTTAGAGGCTGAAAAAATTGGAAGAGAGCGAGGAGCCTTGTTCGTTACTCTCAGCACCATGGACTGGGAGGCTCTGCCCTTCTATCAAAAACTCGGATATTCGATCGAATTCACCCGAGAGGGCTATGAAAAGAGCTCAAGGATGTTCATGCTTAGAAAAGACCTGTAAAAATCGTCCGGTGGGTAACAATCAAGCTCTTGACACTTGGAACTGCTGCATGGTATACCTTTGCAGAAAAAATTTGAGGTCTAATGAGAAAGTTGTTGATCGCAAGATGCGCCTTTCTAAGCTTGATTGTCGGTTCTTCCTCTCTTTACGCTAATGCAGAGCAAGATGCAGCTGAAAATGTGATTCGACGGGCCCATACTTCAATTTCCAGAATTGAAGAGGGGAAAATTTTCCTTAAACCGGAAAGGCTCCACCTTGAGCACGGCGTCGTCTACGTTGAAGATATCGATGGGGCGGCATTTGCTATTCCAGCTGTTTTTTCCACGGAAGGCCGTCCCTATGTACAAGTGGGTGACTCCGTTATTTTCAATTCATGGAAATGTGATTGCGGTACCTGGAATCACAAGTGGGATAATCCCACGCACTGCTGGAACTGCGGCAGGCCTCGCTAGGATTGCACTAAAAGGGCGAGAGTGACCTCGAGGTTATTTCTGAGGAAATAGGTCCAGCGGACGACCCTGCGCGCTTTTTTATAGTGTTTTTTGAGCTGTCTGGTTTCTTCCGTAGTAGGATCGCAAGCAAAATCGGGCGAAAGTAGCGCTCCGGGCCAAGGCCATTCATGATTAAACATGTGTAGTGGGCTTTCTCCTGACCTCTGAGGCTCCGTGAAGCAGCGAGATATCCCTCCTTGGTATTGTTCGTAAAGGCAAGCGTTATTTCTTCCAAACCCAAGGAGAATCCCCATCAGGCGGGTATGGTCGATCAATGTATAAAAGTCGTGATGTTCGGGTTGGGTTAAGATCTCAAACACGCCCTCACGCGTACAGGACCTTCCTAAAATTTCTTGAAAATCGCCCAAATGCTCTTGAATCGTGGCCATACACAACTTGGGGCAGATTAAGGCGATCTCTTTTCTGCCCTTCCCCATAAAAGAATAATCGATAAGGATGTGTTTTTTCCTTGGGAAAAAAGATTGGTATTTTTCCCAAACCAGGTATCCCCGCATCATTTTTTGGTGTCTTGGTCTTTTAAATGCTTCTTGGCAGAAGGGCAATAAATCCTCCGTATCTTCGACAATGATGTTGGAGACGCTCATTGGTTTATAGCCGACCAGTGTATAGGGGTACTGGTCAAATGAGATAACCTGGTCGATAAAAAAGGTGAGGTCTTGCTTTTCTTGTGGACTCAGGACTTTGAGCTTTTCGCGAATGGTGAGGAGCTCCTCATGAGAGATGACGTTATAGCGATTCCTTTCGTGCGCAACGAATGTCAAGCCGCTGATAAATAACAACCCGCAAATGAGTAATGTCTTTCTAAATCGCATTGACAACTCTCATATAAAAAAGTCGTTGAGAGTGACTTCTGAGTTTACTAATTCCGTCGAGTACTCGTTCTTATGAAGGCCGAACGGGGTAATAAATGTTAAAAAAAGAGTTTTGGACACTTTAGTTTGTTCGCGAAATACGGCAATTTTTCGCTCCAATTCTTTCGCATAATTCTGATCAATAGTAAAAGGACCATGGTGAAATTTGATTTCACATAGATTGATACAGTCATCTCTACGATCAATGATCAGATCGATTTGGGCGCCTCTCTCCGATTTGTCCTCAGATCGATAGGACCATTGGGAATCAATCGTCAATACCGCTGCAATTCCTAAGGTTTTTTTGATTTGCGCAATGTGTTTGAAGCAAATGCTTTCAAAAGCATATCCCGACCAAGCCTTCCAGCGGGGGTCATTTTGCATCTTGAGCCAGTAATCGCTGTCACGGCCCAGAACAATACTTCCCTTCACTTGCTCCATCCAGGTCATATAAAAGTACGAATATTCATCGATCAACCACAGCTTTTTGTCCCTTGTCCTTTTTTGAAATTCAGGGCAAGCTGCAACAAATCCAGATTCTTCTAATTCTTCAAGAATGGATGAGGCATGCCCACCCGAAGGGATGTGAAGTTTCTCTAAAAGCTCTACCTGGGAAATCCCATTTTTCTTTTCCGATAATCCCTTGATAATTCGAACGTGTGTCTGTGAGTCATCAAAGAGAGATTGATATAGGTTATTGAACTCTCCAACCAGCTGACCTTGAGGAGTAAAGCAGAGGCGGTTGATTGTTTGGGCCGTAGAATCCCCTGGCAGAATATAGGTCAGATATTTGGCTATGCCTCCTAAGGACATGTACAACTCGACGATCTGTTTGCGAGATAGTTTGATATGCCGCGATAAAAGGAATTGTTCTGTTTCACCCAGGGTAAACGCATTGAGTTTGATCACTTCGCTCAGGCGACCGTAAAGCCCCCCTTTGTTATTGATGATCTTTTTGATAATCCAGCTAGCAGCAGAACCGCATACGATCAGGATCAGATTGTTCATGTGGGAAAAGTGCTGATTCCACATATACTCAAGCGCTGGGAGAAACCCCGATCGAGCTGAGGCCAACCAAGGGAGTTCATCAAAGAAAAGGATCACTTTTTGGGAAGGATCCACTTTGCTGATGGCTTCCTTTAGAGCAAAAAGAGCTTCGTCCCAATCTTTCGGTGCAGACACCTCTCCTGCAGAGGGGAACAGGCTTGTGAGTTCCCTGTAGAATTTACGCACTTGAAGCTTCTTGCTGCTGTTTATGCTGCCCGTAATGGAAAAATAGACCCCCTTGTCCCGGAAAAACTGATGGATAAGATAGGTTTTTCCTACCCGCCTCCTTCCGTAAACAGCTAGGAATTCGGGTTTTGTAGATCGCAGCAACCGATTCAGGATCTTGAGCTCCCTCTCCCTGCCAAAAATGGGTTCTATCGTGGCCTCTTCCATGAACAGGATTATAAGCGATCAGGACCAAACAAAGCAATAGATAGCGCGCATTTGATGCATCAAATGCGCGGTAAGTGGTTAAAAATCCATACATACCGCGTGTTTGAGCGATGTCCTCGACCAAGCGGAATGGTGGGGTATACCAAAGGCTATGTCTATAACCAGCTGTATATAAACCGCTTAAGTATGTTTGTGTCATTTTGTCGGAATATGTTACGGCTGCCGGTATCGCCATCAAGGCTATTCCTCTCTATTTATTCTTATGATACACTCGCTGTTTAACGAATGAGGTTTGCTATGCCAGAGAGTCTGAAGACCAGTTACCAACTTCCTGAATTGCCCTATGCGCTGAATGCATTGGAGCCGGTGATTTCGGCAGAAATCATGGATTTGCACTATAACAAGCACCACAAGGGCTATGTCACCAACCTCAATACGGCCTTAGAAAAGTATCACGAGGCGGAGACGAAGGGGGACATCCCTGCGATGGTCGCTCTCCAGTCGGCGATCAAGTTCAATGGCGGGGGGCATATCAACCACTCGATTTTCTGGTCGATCCTGGCGCCGGTATCCAAAAATGTAAGTCAGGGTCCTCACGGGGACCTGGCCAAAATGATCGATCGGGACTTTGGATCTTACCAGGCGTTCAAGGAAAAATTTAATTCCCTCACCATCGGGATTCAAGGGTCGGGGTGGGGATGGCTCGGATTTAACAAGGGGCAGAAGCGGCTCGAGGTGACGACTTGCTCCAATCAGGACCCTCTCAGTACTCAGGGGCTGGTTCCTCTGTTTGGGGTAGATGTGTGGGAACATGCCTATTACCTTCAGTATAAGAACGTTAGAAAGGATTACGTCGAGGCTATTTGGCAAATTTTAAATTGGCGCCAAATTGAAGAGCGTTTTGCAAAGGCGGTTCTATAAACCTTGCATCTTTCTCTTGGTTTCTATTATGATGGCCTCGGTTACCACCTATGGGATTCTTTTTTAGAAACAAGCCAAAAATTAAAGTCCAGACGACGAAAAAGGATGGATTTAGTGGTTGGGTCAAGTGTTCAGGCTGCTCGCAGCTCATTCACGCGAGTGAGCTGGCGCAAAAGTGGAACTGTTGCCCCAAGTGCAATTACCATTATCGTCTCTCTTTGAGCCAGCGGATTGAACTCCTGGCCGATGAGGGGACATTCGAAGAGATGTTTACCCATATTAAGCCAGTGGATTCGCTCCACTTTGTCGATACGGAAAGTTACCAGAAGCGGCTTGAAGACGCGACTAAAAAGACGGGGCGCGATGAGGCGGTTTCTGTGGGGCTTTGCCGGGTGAATGGCTCTCTTACAATGCTGGCCGTTCTCGATTTTTCTTTCATGGGGGGGTCGATGGGCTCTGTAGTGGGAGAGAGGCTCACGCTCCTCATTGAGGAGGCGATCAAGAGGCGTCTTCCCGTTGTGATTGTGTCGGCGTCAGGCGGCGCGAGGATGCAGGAATCGATCCTCTCTTTGATGCAGATGGCAAAGACCTCTGCTGCCTTAGCGAAGTTACATGAGCACAAGTTGCCTTATATCTCTATTTTAACCAACCCGACGACGGGTGGTGTTACGGCTTCGTTTGCAACGCTCGGCGATGTGATTGTAGCGGAACCCGATGCGTTGATCGCCTTTGCGGGGCCCCGCGTAGTGGAGCAGACGATTGGTCAGAAATTGCCGCCGCGAGCCCAAAAATCGGAGTTTTTGCTGGAGAGAGGGATGCTGGATTGCATCGTACCTCGAGCCGAGCTGAAAAAAAAACTCTCTTTTTTCCTGGAGTTTTTTATGTCCAATGAGCGAACCTTTGAAGATATTACCCACCCTTTAAGAGAGCTGTTGAAATATGTATAAAGTTCCTGTTCCTCTGCAAGTGACCGATCCTGAGCTGATTCCTCTTTATGCGACTTCGGGTGCTTCGGGCTGCGATGCGAAGGCGGCGATTGCCGCGCCTATCACTGTGGAGCCGGGTCGTGTGGGGCTGATTCCGACAGGGCTGAAAGTGGCTGTGCCAGATGGGTATGAAATCCAGGTGCGCCCTCGCAGCGGTTTTGCTGCCAAGCATGGACTGACAGTGTTGAATACTCCAGGGACGATTGACAGCGATTACCGCGGTGAGATTATCGTGATTTTAATGAACCATAGCGATCAACCTTTCGTGGTCATCCCTAAGATGAGGATCGCGCAGTTGGTTTTAGCTCCTGTTGTTCAAGCGGAGTTTGTGGTACAAGAAGAACTCGTAGTAACCCAGCGGGGAGAAGGTAAGTTTGGGCATACTGGAGCGCATTAGTTTTAGTTTTTCCCCACGTATAAAACCTAAGGAATTCATGATTTCAGACTACTTGGATTCTCGTCTCATCGCATTTCTCGAAGTCAAGGATCGCGATGCGGCGATCCAGGCATTGATTGACCGATTGGACCGCATTGGAAAGATTCCTGACCGGGAAGCGTTCCGCAAGGCGATCTTTGAGAGAGAAAAAGTCGTTTCGACGGGGATCGGAATGGGGGTTGCCTTGCCCCATGCTAAATTCAAGGGATTTCCTGAATTCTTCATCGTGATTGGCATCCTTCGAAACGGGGTTGATTGGAACGCCATTGACGAAGCTCGGGTTCAGCTGATTTTTCTCATTGGCGGCCCCGATGACAAGCAGGCTCAGTACCTTCAGATTCTCTCGCAGCTCACCTCCACTATTCGAGATCAGTCCTTTCGTAGAAAACTTATCCAAGCACAGACCATTGAAGAGGTTCTCGCTCTTTTTCAAAATTCTCTCTAACACAAAAAGTCCCAGTTTGCTATTTTCGGGTTAATCAATTCTTACAGGGTGATTCATGGATCTCAAACTCAAAGATGTGGCCGAGCTTCTTCACGTATCCGAAGCGACCATTCGCCGCTGGATTGCGGAGAGCAAAATTCCCTATTACAAGCTCAATCAACAGCTCCGCTTTAGCCGGAGCGAGATTGAAAACTGGGTGATGAGCTGTAATCAGGGGGGGGGCTTTTCTCCCTTCAATGAGGGCGTTGACCAAGAGTGTTTGGGAACGCACCAGTTTGGGCTTTACCGAGCGATCCACAAAGGGGGCGTCCACCGCGATGTTCCCGGCGATACGAAAGAAGAGGTGATTCGCAATGCGGTGGAGCGCATCGCCCGCGATTTGCGCCTGGATGCGGACGTGATTACCGAGCTGCTTCTCGATCGAGAACAACTGATGTCAACGGCTCTCTCTAACGGCATTGGAGTGCCTCATACTCGCGATTTTTTACTGCAAGAGTCTTACGATGTGATCTCTGTCGTCTTCCCGAAAAAGGCCATTGAGTACGGCGCTTTAGATGGGCAACCGGTCCATACTCTCTTCTTCCTCTTTGCTTGCGATGATAAGCGGCATCTTCATCTCCTCGCCAAGATTGCGCACCTGAGCAGCAAGCCTGAACACCTGGCGTTCTTCAAGTCCCGCCCTACGAAGGAGCAGTTCCTTGAGTTCATCAAGGGTTGGGAGTCTGGTAGCGCGAAAATGGCGACGCCACAGCTTGCTGCGCGCTAGAGGACAATTCGTTCAGAGAGCGGCGAATGGCGTTAAGACGTTCGCTCGAGAGCGGGTCGAGCTCTTCCTTGGGGAGTCTGCTCCGTAGGTGGTAATTAGAGTAGAGGGTCCGTAGTTGGACCGCAGAGCAGGTAACGGAGGCTAGGCTCAAGAGACAGGTGGTGGAAATGACCAGGATGGCAAGAGCTATAGGGGCAAAGACCACCTTGGCCAGAATAGATACGGTGAGTGCGACCGATAACAGAGTCCCTGTAACTCCGCACGCGGCATAAGTATACTGCTCTCTCGGAGAAATGCGACGAGACTCCTCGATTTGCTCGAGGAGGGTGTTTAGACAATGCCTCACTCTTCTATACTGCCTCTCCAATGTGCCTGGGGCAATGGTGAGGGTGTTCGACTTAGCTTGTGGGCTCTTTGGCGGCTCCAGAGCCCTCTCCAAATTTTCGATTTCTTGAGGGATGGGCCGCATTTCGGGCAACCCTTTATTGTCAGCAGGGTCCTCAGCGTCTTCGGTAAGGGTGGGCATGTGACGGAAACTTGCTACGGGCCCGAAAAAGGGGACAAGTCCGAAATAGGGGGACCTTGCGAGACTTGAGTTTAGAAGAGCGCTTCCCAGAAAAACCTCCTGATTAAGACGAGCCAGTTTAGCATTCGCTCCCGATTTTTGGAAATAAAAATTTATCTCTCTGAGGGGGTTCTGTAAAAAATATTTCATCGAGTTTTTGGATTATTTTGGCCTCTTTTCGACTTCAAATATGGGGGGCAATATCGACAACAGTATATAGCCCCCCAT
>CAIVVG010000045.1 GCA_903909295.1 uncultured Chlamydiae bacterium | reverse complement strand
CCAAAAACTCGATGAAATATTTTTTATAGAACGCCCTCTAAGCCCTGTTATAATAATCCTTGCTGTTGTTATGTATTAGTTGTATTGATACAATATCTGGCGAGGTGAACTTTATGTCTAAAGAGATACTGACGAAATTACTTTCATTACCACTGCGCAATCAAATAAAAATTGATTTTGATCTCAAGGAAAGATTTTTTAACGTTTCAGTCCCCATCTTTTCGACAAAGGGGCCCTTACCCCGCTCCTTGCGGCAGTATGTAGAGGCAAGGGAGGGGCGCTCGTTTAAGCCCCATAGCACCTCCTTCCAATTCCAAGGAGAGTCGCGCGTCCTCCTCGTTCAAAAAATCCCCTTCACTCTTGAGCCGCCCTTTAGACAGCAGGTCGACGAATTCTGGCAGATGGCCAAACAGTGCCACCAGATGCTGAGCGAAATGGCAGTAGAAGAGAAGTACGCCGCCGCGCTACACCTCGATCGAGGGGATCTGGGGCTGGATTGAGCGGTACTTAGAGAGGAAGGGCTCGACTTCTTGAGAGAGGAAGTCGGTCACTTGGGCTGGCGCTCTCCCAACGAGTGCGGAAATGGCGAGCAGCGGTTTTAGTTCTTTAGCGTTCAGAGAAAACGGCTTTTTTTCCAATTCAGTTTCTAGGTAGTGCAAGGGGTTGACTTTCCCTTCAGAGCTCATAGCGATCTGGCGGAGGTGCTCGTGAAGGTGTTGTCTATCGCCCCCTTTTTTCACAGCGAACATGAGGATGTTCTCCATGCTGAGGTGGGGGAGCTGTTTTTTGAGCAGTTCGAGCGATTTGGCTGGATGGGCGACCCAATGGTCGATGAGGTGAGAGAGGAGGTTAAGGAGGGCGTCGGCGCCTAAAAAGCTCTCGGGGATGGAGAGGCGTCGGTTGGAGGAGTCGTCGAGGGAGCGCTCGAGCCATTGGGTGGCGGCTGTATAGGTGGGATTTTGGGTCAGTGAGATGACGAAGCGGGCGAGGCCGCAAATGCGCTCGGAGTAGATGGGGTTCTGTTTATAGGGCATCGCGGAAGAGCCTACTTGAGTGTCTCCAAAGCCTTCGACGAGCTCTCCGTCGTGGGCTAAGAGGCGGACATCTGTGGCCAACTTGTGGGCACTGGCTGCAAAGGAGCCTAAAGTATGGATGACTTGGATATCGAGTTTGCGGGTGTAGGTTTGTCCTGCAATGGGAAGTACTTTGGTAAAGCCAAACTCTTCGGCAATGAGCTGCTCGAGCTTGAGCACTTTTTTCTCTTGGCCATCAAAGAGGGAGAGGAAGGAGGCTTGGGTCCCTGTGGCTCCTTTGGCTCCTAAAAAGGGGAGGGTGTCGATGACCCGTTCCCATTCGAGAGCATCTAGTAAAAGATCTTGGAGCCAGAGGCAGGCCCGTTTGCCGATGGTGGTGGGTTGGGCGCTTTGGAAGTGGGTGTAGCTGAGGCACGGCTCGCTTGCGTGGGTGGCTGCAAAGAGGGAGAGCTTGCGGAGGACGGAGATGAGTTTGTGCAGAAGCAAGCGGAGGGCTTCCCTGAGTTGGATGAGGTCTCCGTTATCGGTGACGTAACTGGAGGTGGCGCCGAGGTGCAAAATGGGCTTTGCATCGGGGCACTGATCTCCGAAGGCGTGGATGTGGGCCATGACATCGTGTCGGAAGGTTTTTTCATAGGCGTGCACAGCCGCGAAGTCGATCTGTTGGGCCGCTTTTTCCATTTGCGCAATCTGGTTTTCTGAAATGGGGAGGCCTAAAGCGCGCTCCCCTTTTGCTAGAGCGATCCAGAGCTTGCGAAATGTAACGGCTCTGGATTGGGCAGAAAAGAGATAGGACATCTCTCGGCTGGCATACCGCGCTGAAAAAGGGCTTGTGTACGAAGCTTCCTTCATCTTTCAATAAGGACTTGCAACTGGGCGACCAAGTGGCGCAGCTGCTTTTTCTCCTCATCACTGACCAAACAGAGAGGATTTTTCAACATTTCACGCGCTTTTTTAAGAAACTGGACCGCGTGAGCTGAAAAATGGGGAAGTCTCTTATCATCTTCGGCCAAAGGAAATTCGAGGCGAATGAGGTGGAGGAGCTCTTGTTTGGGTTGACCGGTGTAATTGCGGACAATTTGCTCTTTTTTCTCATAAGGGCCTGCTCGACTGGCCAAACTATAAACTACTTGGCGGGGCATTTGGTCGAGTTTCTGGTGCAGGGCCGTCGGCAAGGTGGTGTAGAATTCGTAATACTGCAAAAAGTTGTAAGGAGTTTGTCGGTTGCCGTAGATGGCAAACAGCCATGCAGTAAAGGCGCCGTCTTTGTATTTTTTTAATAGCTCTTGGGCCTTTTTGATCCGCTCTCCATGCAAGATGACGGCTTGGTTAGCGATCGCTTTGACTTCCGATGTAATCGAGGAGAGAACTTGCAAGTCCCCTTCTACTTCATAGGTGTCTGTTAAGCGGAAATCTCTTAAAAGAGTATCGAGCACAGCTGTTTCATTGGCGCTGAGAGCCGCTACTCGAAACACTCCTGAAAAACTGGAGAGTTCCCCTTTGTTGGATCGCTCTACTAACTCAGCCATCTTTTGCTGAGGAGTATCTTTTTGTTTGAACCGCAGATTTAGAAGATCATTGAACTTTGACATCATCAAACCCTCTCTAGTATTTCGTGTGTGAGCGCTTTGTAATCCAGGGAAGCTCGCGCTTTTGGTTCTGTCTCAAAAATCGGTTTCCCATAAATGGTCGCTCTAGATACTGCGATATCGCGTCTCACTTTTGCTTGCAAGAGTTTTCCTGGAAATGTTTGTTCAATCACTTTTAAAAATGCATCATTGCTCGTGCCGCGAGGATTCCAGAAAGAAAGTGCAACACCGAGTACTTTTGTCCCATGTCTTTCTGCAATATTATTAATAAATAGGGAGAGTCTTTGGAGCCCTTTAACGCTATAGAATTCGGGGATTGCACAGACTAAAGAAAAGTCAGACGCAATCAGTGCCGACTCGGTCAGCCAACAAAGCGATGGAGGAGTGTCGATGAGAATGACATCGTAGTCGAGATCGCGCAAAATTTCTTTCATTCTCTCATGAGAATAGCGATCAGCTGCTAACGCTCCAGAAACTTCAACCCGCTCTAACCAGGTGTCTGCGGGAATGATATCCATGTTGTGGATACAGGTTTTTAAAATGACATCCTGGATCGATTTTTCTCCCTGCAAAACAGGGGCCATGCTGTCTTGTTCATCGGGATCAAATCCGAGTCCTGTGGTCAGATTGGCTTGCGCATCGAAATCGATGAGAAGGACCCTTTGTTTGTGAAACAGGCTGAGAGCGGACCCAATGTGCAGCAGGGTGGACGTTTTGGCAGTTCCCCCTTTGAAACTGCAGATGGAGATGACTTTTCTTGGCATAAAACCCTTCGTTTAAGGAGCTGTTGAAAAAGGAGACATCAATGCTTTTTCGTCTCGTTCTTTTACGACTTTAGCAAGAAAATCAGAAAAGTCAATCTCGCCGTGCACAACACCGTCGCGCGTTCTCAGCGCTACGGTTTTGTTTTCCACTTCTTTGTCGCCAACGGTCAGAAGATAATTCACTTTGAGCATTTGCGCATTGCGCACTTTTTTGCCAAAGGAATCATTGCTGTCATCGATATCGCACACGATATTGAGCGCGTCGATTTTTTCGGCCAGTTCCTTCGCAAAGGGGATATGCCTGTCGGCCACGGTCGCGATCGTCACTTGGTAGGGGCTGAGCCAGAAGGGGAATTTGCCAGAAAAGTGTTCGATCAAAATTCCAAAGAACCGTTCAATGGAGCCAAAAAGAGCTCGGTGGAGCATGACGGGGCGCTTGTGAGGCCCTTCGCTATCGACATATTCGAGAGCGAATTTGTCAGGCAGAGACATGTCGAGCTGAACGGTGCCGCATTGCCAAAATCTTCCAATCGCATCGCGGATGTGGATGTCGATTTTGGGGCCGTAAAATGCCCCGTCTCCTTCATTGATTCGGTAAGAGTGGCCCCAGTCGTCGAGGGCTCCTTTCAAGCCGTTGGTCGCATTTTCCCAATCGGCATCCGATCCGATGGTTTTCGACTTTTCAGGCCGTGTAGAGAGCTCCATTTTGTAAGGGAGGCCGAACGTGGTATAGATTTTTTCCGCAAGCTTGAGAATTTCGGTGATCTCCTCTCGAATTTGGTCGGGACGCATAAAAAGGTGCGCATCGTCTTGGTGAAAACTCCGAACGCGGAAGAGACCGTTGAGGGCTCCCGATGCCTCAAAGCGATGGACGTGGCCGATTTCTGCGATCCGAAGAGGGAGTTCTTTGTAACTGTGAAGAGCTGTGCGGTAAAAGAGCATGCAGCCGGGGCAGTTCATCGGCTTGATCGCATATTCTCGCTGCTCGACCTCAGAGGTGTACATGTTTTCGCGGTAGTGGTACCAATGGCCGGAACGCTCCCACAATTCCTTGCTCATCATCAGCGGGGTCTTGATCTCTAAATACCCCCCTTTTTTCAAGCACTCTCTTAAAAATTCGAGAAGCCGATTCCAAATGATCATCCCGCGCGGGTGGATGAAGGGCATTCCGGGAGCCTCTTCTTTTAGAGAGAATAGATCGAGAGCGGGTCCTAATACTTTATGATCCCGCTTCTTGGCCTCTTCGAGCATCTGCAAGTACTCTTTAAGCCGTTTTTTATCGGGAAACGAGATCGCATAAATCCGAGTGAGCATCTCTTTAGTGGAATCTCCGCGCCAGTAAGCACCGGAAGTTCGGAGCACTTTGAACGCTTTGATCTTATTTAAGCCCGCCATGTGAGGTCCGCGGCAGAGATCGAAAAATTCCCCTTGTCGGTAAGCAGAAATAGAGTCATCGGTAAATCCGTCGATCAGCTCGCATTTGTAAGGGTTGGTCGCAAACGCCTCTTTTGCCTCTTGTTTATTTTTAAAATCGACACGCTGGGTCTTATGATTTTCGGAGAGGACTTTTTCCACCTCTTTTTCGATCCTGTCAAAATCTTGGTCCGATAGAGAGAGGTTGGCAAAATCGTAATAGAACCCGTGCTCTAAAGGGGGGCCAATGGTTGGCTGCGCATTGGGCCAGAGGCGCAAAATCGCTTGGGCTAAGACGTGCGCTGAGGTATGCCAGAAAACTTCTTTTCCTGTGGGTTCGTCAAAGTTCCAAAAAGTCACCTCATCGCCCTCTTTGAGAGGATGGTGAAAATCGGAGAGGGTTCCATTGATGCTGACCGCGACCGCTTGGTCTGGGCTGGTCAAGTGGAGTTTGTCTGCCGCTTCGCGAGCTGTGCAGGGTTCCTGCAGTTCATGGATCTTGTGGTTGACTTTGACTTTCATGGCTAATCCCTGGTAAATGCGAACTAAAGATAGCAAATGTAAAGCGGCTTTACAAGGTGAATATGGTCGACGTATTGGTGGTGGGCGCGGGGCCCACAGGACTTTTTATGGCAGCAGAGCTCGTGCGGCATGGCCTCTCCGTTCGGATCATCGACCAAGCGATTTCCCGGTCTGTCTACTCAAAAGCGATTGCGATCCAGCCCCGCACTCTAGAAATTTTTCACCACTTAGGGATCGTAGACCGGTTTTTGGCTCAAGGGATCCGGGTGCGGGCCTTTAACAGTTTGTCTCGTCTCTCATTTGATGAGCTCGATACAGAGTACCCCTTTGTGTTGAGTTTAGAGCAGAGCAAGACAGAGGCGATTTTGGAAGAGTATCTCGGATCGTTGGGAGTGCGAGTAGAGAGAGGGGTGCAATTAAAAACTTTAAAGCAGTTCCCCGCCAAGTGGATTGTGGGGTGTGACGGGAGCCATAGCGCGGTGCGCAAGCTTTTGGGCCTTTCGTTTGAGGGGAGGGCCTTTCCGTCGACCTTTTCCTTGGCCGACGTCACCTTGAAGTGGAACCGTCCTCATAATGAAGCGTACGGTTTTTTCACCCCGAAAGGACTTGTGGGGGTTCTCCCCCTCCCCGCTCCAGATACCTACCGGCTCGTATTTCAAATGGAGGGGATGACGCTGGGTGAGATTCAAGAGCTTCTTCCAAATGCTGAAATTTCCCATCCCACTTGGCAAGCTACTTTTCAGATCCATACGCGGATGGTGAGCGCCTATCGGCAGGGGAACGTATTTCTCGCAGGGGACGCTGCCCACATCCACAGCCCCGCAGGGGGACAAGGGATGAATTCGGGGATCCAAGATGCATTTAACCTGGCCTGGAAGTTGAAGAGTCCCCGCCTCCTCGACACCTACAATTTGGAGCGCCACTCTTTTGGGAAAGGGCTGCTTTGCTACACAGAACTTGCCACTCGTCTCATGGCGCTCCGCAACCCATTTGTTAGAGTTGTGAGAAATGCGGTGATCCGCAGCCTCCTTCGCTGCCCTTGGTTTCGGCGCAAACTCACAAGAGGGATCGCGCAGCTCTCGATTGTCTATCCCAAAAGCCCTATCGCAGTGGAGTTGGGCCACTTTGGGGGAGGTCCCGTTGCGGGATCGCGCGCTCCGACTCTCGGACAAAAAACGACCGGGCATCAGATCCTTCTGTTTACGGATGCCCCTTCGGAGAAATTTCCGGTGGAACCCACGCTCCTCATCGACCGCTCAAAAAACCCTGAACTATGCGCCACTTATGGAGTGAAGCGAGAGGCCATCTACATCATTCGCCCCGACCTCGTCGTGGGGCTCAGAAGCTCTCCTATCGATTGGAAGAAGGTAGCGGACTATTTGGAACTCGTCTAATATTTGTACCATGATGCGCCTCCACGTTTTTTTCCTTTTTGCGTTTTTTGCTCTTCATGCGGCTCCTGTCGGAAACCCCGCCGCGCCACACACTTTGAAAGAGGGGGTTTTTATCCCTTACCACAGTGGAGTTTACGGACGAGTTGGGTATGAGGGGGATTTTGTTCAAGACGCCCGGATGAAGCAAATTGAAGAGAGTTGGGGCATCGTCGACCGGTACACCCAGACCTCCAACGGCGCCGCCTTAACACTCAACGTCGTCGATCGGCTCGATCTCTACGGACTCCTCAGCTCCTCTTCCACTTCTACCAACTGGCGCTTTAGGAACCTCGCTGATTATGTGGTGCGGATCAAGCTAGAGACCCCTTACCACTTATTGTGGGGTGTGGGGGCCAGGGCGATCCTTTTTGAGTGGGGCAACGTGACTTTGGGAACGGGAGGGCGCTACGAACAGACTGGGACGGGGCTCTCTTCTCTTACCTCTGATGGCGTAGGGGAAAGTGTTCAAGGAACTCGGTTCCATTGGAGAGAGTGGCAAGTAGATCTCGGCCTCTCTTATCATATCGACCTCCTCACGCCCTACGTTGGCGCGAAATATTCGAGCGCCCGAACCGAGGTCAGTCACGCACACGTTCCGATCGCTGCCGACGGCTCGTCTACGACCCACTTTGAAAATCGGCATGTGGTAGGGCTGATCGCGGGATGCTCCCTCTCGACCGGCAAATACTTTATGCTCAATGTAGAAGGGCGCCTCTTTGACGAAGAAGCCGTTTCTGTTTCAGCGGACATTCGATTTTAATGGCTTCTTTCATAAATTCATCACAGGATTCGGGCGAGCGAGGCAAAGCCGCAGCCGACCGAATCCCTGAGGAATTTATGAAAGAAGCCATTTTAATACGGCTCCTTTTCTTGCTCCCCCTCTTCTCCCTTTTCGCAGCCCCGATCGGCAACCCCGCGGCTCCCGCACTGCTCGACGAAGGGCTCTTTATCCCCGACACCTCTTGGACCCATGTCCAGGTGGGGTACACCCAAGAATTCCTCATCCAAAAATTATTTCGCCCCTCTCGGACCTCCCCCCTCCAAGGAATCCGCAAGGCAACTCTTTCCGGCAATGTGGAAATCGCCCAAGTGATTTGGAATATCCGAGAACGGCTCAACCTGCAACTCGAGGCGGGCCCCGGAACCTTTAACTGGAGTTGGAGGGAAGAGCGACAAACATGGAAGGGAAAGACCGGTGTGGGCTTTTTTGGCGCTGGAAATGGAACCCTCATCTTGTTGGAGGTCAAAGACACCACTCTTGCGGCCGAAGGGCAAGCGGGAGGCTGGGGCGGAGCCAAGGCCAAAGTGACCCTCGACGGAGCTGCTCAGTCGAACCGTGCAAACACCTACTTTTACTACTGGCAGGCGGGAGCCTCTTTGACCCAAAAAATGGGCCTCTTTGCCCCTTACCTAGGTTGCCTTGTCAACCAAACGATCTTGCGCGTCAAGCACGTTCAAGGCTCTTCCGCGCGCCTCCGTTCCCTCATCATCACAGGCCCCTTCATCGGATGCACCATCGGAGCGGGGACCGTTGCCTCCCTCAACATCGAATGGCGAGGATGGTTTGAAGAGGGCCTTTCTTTGTCGTGCCAAGTCCGATTTTAACTCTTTACATTTGCCCCCTGTTTGTCCTATAATCCCTGAATTACTTTTATTAATTAGGACGCCCAGATGAAGTTCCCCCGATTCCTTCTCGCCTCGCTCGTTGCGAGCTTTCCCCTCTTCGGCCAGCAGGCCTCCCCACAGATTGCCCAAGGCGATGTGGAGTTCTCCGATAAAAAAGATACCCAAGACGACATGGACGCTCTTCGTCGCTGGCTCCGCGATAAGCGATTTGTCACCTTGAAAGAGATCGGAGGAGACCTCTCAATCAGTGGCGAAGTTCGAACAGAACTGCAAGACACGAACGAAGTGAAGAACGGAATTCGGCAAAGAGGCGACGGCGGAGCGGTGAATAAAGCTCAATACGCGTGGGATGTCGAGGTGAATTTGATGATCGACTATCGGACAGATCGCACCTGGGCCGCTATCAAATTGGAGTTTGATAACGACATGGGCGTTCGAAGCGGTACATTGAACAAAATCCGCCTTGAAAAAGCCTATCTCGGGGGCCGTATTGTCGCAGGAGATACTTTCACAGCAGATGCAGAGATCGGTCGTAGATATCTCTCTAACGTCTATGAATCCAAACTGGAATTTTCCTCCCTCTACGATGGCGTTCTCTTTCGCTTTAGCAAAGCGTGGCCTGAGATTGGGGACTACTACTTCAACACAGGCGCCCTCCTCGTCGATGATAAGACCAGCCACTACGCCTACGTGGCGGAAATGGGCGGACTTCGGATCGCTAACGTAGGACTCAACCTCAAGTATTCTGTCATCGATTGGTACAAACCCTATGCGAACGAACTCAATAACCTCCGATACAAATACGTCGTATCGCAATTTCTCTCCTCTTACCAGATGTATCCCGGCTGGCTCGGGAACCGCTTGATCAAGTTCTATGCCGCCGGCCTCTGCAACCACCTCGCTGGAGGTGTTGCTCAAACTAACTACACCAAACAAAATTTTGGGTGGTATGCAGGGATGTCTCTGGGCCTCGTGAAGAAGCAGTATGACTGGGCGATCGACATGAACTACCAGTGGCTACAAGCGCAGGCAGTGCCTAGCTTTGACGTTGCGGGGATCGGCAGAGGGAATGCCGCTGATGTAGGTTTCTACACCAATGCGAATGACGGCGACCCAACCTCTGGCGCTACGACCAACAAAACAGCAGTTGGCTCTGGCAACTACAAAGGGTTTGAGCTCGAAGCGCTCTATGCGTTCACAGACAACATCACGATCCAACAGAACTACAAAATGTCTTGGACGCTCAATAAGAACATTGGGCCTAACCTGACCTACAAACAGTACGAAATAGAATTCATCTACGGTTTCTAAGTCTAGGTAAAAAACAGAGAAAAATAACAGGGAGCCGCACGAAGCGTGCGGGCAGGAGCGGCGAGGGAAGCCCTCGCGCTCCCAAAGAAAAAAACAAAACCCTTCTTTCTTCTAGTGGGGTGCGGGGCCTCCCCGCTATCCTGCCGCCGTCTCGGGGACGGCCGATCCCTGTTCTATTTTTCTTGCCCGAGAGACGGGAATGCGCGGCTTCTGAAATAGGCGAGACCTTCTGGGGCGCCGGGCATGAGGACAAGCTTCTCTAGATCGGCGTTCGAGGCCCAGCAGTAGTTTGTATTTTCATCAGACAAATACACCTCTGGCTGGTGGTCCAACAGTACCTGAAAAATAGAGTAGACGTAGCTCAGCTTAGGTAGCCGCATATAAAGCGCCCCCAAAGAGCGCACTTGGGCCCGTATTCCTGTCTCTTCAAACAGCTCCCTCACAGCGGCTTCTCCAGGAGTCTCACCCGGGTCCAGTTTCCCTGCGGGAACGCCCCATTTTCCAGGTTCTGATTTGTGCGGAGCCCTCTGCACCAAGAGGACCTTGCCGTCTACCTCTAAGTAGCAGGCGGCGGTATACATCTTAGGGACAAAATCAGCAGGGAGCGTTTCGTATACTTCTATGGTCATATACCCTGAAATGAGAGAGCGATTTGTTTTTCATAGTAGCGAATCCCAAGAAATCGCTTGGGTCGCCGTTCCTTGATGGTGTGGGCAAAGATGATTGGTTTGTCCAGTCGTTGAAAAATCCGAGAGTAGGCTTCCAGCGTCTCTGCATAGTCTTTTTTGCCATGCAGAAAGAGGCAAGCTGTGCAATTTTCATCTTGTTCTCGTCGAATGAACCCAAAAATCTGTTCTTCAGTCGTTCTTGGATGGGGATCTGCTGCAATGATCCGAATTGATTCAAAGAGGCCATTGAACCAGGGAAAATGGCGAAAAGAGGGGCCAGGGACAAAGATCCGGAGCTTGGGGATGGCGGCAAAGAGGAGGATCGCATCCCACCAAGAGCGGCTCTGTAAAATAATGACGGCGGAAGGGTTGGGGATCGGAGAGATGAGGTGCAGTTTGCGGACCCGTTTGAGGATTTTTCTCGCAAAGAAGGGGAAGAAGAGGGCCGATATCCGTCCCATCATCACAAAATTGGTGATGAAGGTGAGTATCCCCATCACAGCAAAGCCGGCACTTGCGGTAAAGCCCATCTCTTCGCTGATGAGGAAGAGGAAGAGCGCCGCCATCAAGACACCTACGAACCCGAGAAAGCTCGCCGCAGCGATCATTTGGCCCCGTTTTTCCTGGGGGCTATTGACCTGGAGAAAGGCGTCAAAGGGGATCAGGTAAATGCCGGCGCCCACCCCAATCAAGGTGAGCCAGAGGATGGTGAGCGGCAGCGATGAGGAGCAAAGAGAGAGGCATAGAAAAAAGAGGGCGATAAAAAAGCCGGCTATGCAAGAGAGGCCCGGCTCGATGCGCCCCTTTGAGATGCGCCCGACGAGCAGTCCCCCAATGGCAATTCCCACAGCAGTAGGGAGGAACAGATACCCCCCGCCCACTTCACTCAAACCCAGAGACTGGATCGCAAAGGGGATGATGTTTAGCTGAGTAAACGCTCCCAGAAAGAGGAAGTAAGAAGATCCGTAAATAGCGGGAAGGAGATGGGGCAGCGTCCAGCTGAACTTGAGCGTTTTATAGATCTCATAGAGGAAAATCGGATTGATCTTTTTAGGGGAATTTTGCGGAGCCGTGCGGGAAATGCCAAGACTGGTCAACACGCCGATCAGGGCGATAAAGACGCAGAAAAGGGAAACGAGAATAAAGTTTTTATTGGTGATATCGGTGATGAAAGAGGCTAAAAAAGTGCCCGCAATCACTGCAATGTAGGTAAAAGAGGTAATCGAGCCATTGGCTTTAGAGACCCGGTCCGAGTCGACCAGCTCTGGGATGATTCCATATTTTGAGGGGCCGAAAAAGGCACTCTGCGCGGCCATGAGGAAAAGCGCTATATACGAGCCGATCTCCCACTCAAAATAGACGGAGATCAGCCCAAAGACCATGACGATCACCTCAGCTACCTTCGTATAGACGATGATCGTCCTCTTGCTAAAGCGATCAGCCATGACCCCCGCCGTGGAGGCAAAGATGAGGAAGGGGATCACAAAAATCGCCCCCGCCAAGGAGAGGACGGCGTTGGCCGCTGCGGGCCCCTTGACGTGGATCAG
Source organism: uncultured Chlamydiae bacterium (assembly GCA_903909295.1). Classification (GTDB taxonomy): domain Bacteria; phylum Chlamydiota; class Chlamydiia; order Chlamydiales; family SM23-39; genus CAIVVG01. The sequence continues at coordinate 1,122 of CAIVVG010000045.1, read as the reverse complement.
GAGGTAGATCACGAGGAGTTTGAAGATATTATCGTTCAATGCCCCCAAAAATTGGGTTGCATTCAACAGATAGAATGAGCGAAGACGGGTCTTGGGAAGCCAGCGCATCCCTCTGTTTATATCAGGTTAGCTCGCTAAAAGCTAGACCCAAATATGGGGGCCATCCTGCTGTAGCGGGAATGGCCCCCTGAAGATTTGACTTTCTGAAAATTCTAAGGTCTGCTATACTATTTCGCTAGATCCGAGGTTCCCGCTCTCATTACAAGCTGCTTGTACCCACTCTCTTACAGTTCTCCGACTGCCTCAGCTTCGTTGCGACTCCGATCGCATGGAAGTAGTAGGCTCTGAACTGGTTGCTAAAGCGACCTATTGCAAGGGAGCCACGGATGAGACGGCCCCAGCGGCAGCAAACCGATTGTGAAACTGGCCTTTGGCCATTTGCCCCGCGGCGAGGGAATCCTATTTATGTGGGTGGAAAAACCCACCCGCATAAAATTTCCTCTACTGCAGGTCAAATATCCAGAGGCGCTCGGCGCCGATAAATGGCCAAAGGCCAGTGAAAGCCGCGAAGCGGCATTTGCCTCAAGAAAGATATAGAGGGCGGCAAGGCACTTGCCGCCCCCTCTATGGATTTATTTGCCGAGAGCTGCGATTCGAGCTGTGCTTGGTGAGTCACCGATCATGGTGGAGCCATGGCCTGAATGAGACGCTACGATAGAGATATAGACATCTTGGCCGAGGTCGTTGAGAAAGCGGAGGAGGCGCTCAAGGGAAAAGTCATCGAGGTAGCCGCGGAGAAGCAGGGAGATTTTGGGTTGGCTGATTTTGAGGATTTTGGCGGCTTTGGCTTGGGTTAGCTTCTTCTTCTTGATGATTGCTTGAATTTTGAGGACAATTTCTGATTTAGCAAGAGCCTCTTCAGGATTGTCGATGCCGAGGTCGGCAAACACATTGCCTGAGCTTTCGGTATATTCGATGTCTCCGAGGCGTTTTGTTTTGAGTTTTGGCTTTTTCATACGTTCATACTCTTGTAAAGCACCTTAGCTTCCTTCAGGCGAGCGTTTAAAAGGTCGAGTTCTTGCTTAGAGGGTGTTCTGTAAAAAATATTTCATCGAGTTTTTG